>CAZXTH010000416.1:0-3101 GCA_964643585.1 uncultured Pseudoalteromonadaceae bacterium | reverse complement strand
TTTTGCTGCCAGCAGCAATGTGTATCGTGTTATAAGAACCTGTTTATGATCTGCTGCACTTTGGCTCTGCAGCGTTAAAACTTAGCGCCCTTGCTTTTTACGTGCAGGTTGATTAAAACGCTTACGTGATGCCGAGTTACCATCCGGTTTTTTAGGATGTTTTGGTTTTGCCGTGGCAGCTTTCTTGGGTTGAGAAGATTTCGCCTGCGTTTTCTTGGTAGTTTTAACTTCAGACGATGAATTTTCAATCAGCTTAAATAACTCCATCTGTTCATCATAAGTCAAATCCCGCCACTCCCCCAGCGGCAACCCGGTCAGGTTGATGTTCATGATACGCACACGTTCAAGCTTGGTCACTTCGTAGCCAAAATGGTTACACATGCGACGGATCTGCCGGTTCAGCCCCTGTACCAGGGTAATACGAAACACAAAAGGCGCTTCTTTCTTCACTTTGCATTTCTTGGTCATAGTGCCTAATATAGGTACTCCAGCACCAAGACCAACAATAAAGTCGTCAGTTACCGGTTTATCAACGGTCACTACATATTCTTTTTCATGATCATTGCCAGCCCGCAAGATTTTATTAACCAGATCGCCGTTATTGGTCAGAAAAATCAGTCCTTGCGAGTCTTTATCCAAGCGGCCAATAGGGAAGATGCGTTTGCTGTGATTGACAAAATCGGTGATATTATCCCGCTCACCTTCTTCTGTAGTTGTAACAATACCAACAGGCTTATTCAGCGCAATAAGCACCAAATCATCCTCATCCCGCGGTTCAATAAGCTGACCATTCACTTTTACCACATCACCGGCAAATACCTGTGTACCAACAGTGGCACGCTTACCATTGATAAACACATTACCCTGTTCAATATAACGATCAGCATCACGACGCGAGCAGATACCGCTCTCACTGATGTATTTGTTAAGGCGAATAGATGAGTTAGTCAGCATTCCGCAAGGCACCTCCGTAAAAAAGCGAACTATACCTTATCCAGGTGAGGTTGCGAAGATACGCAGGAATGAATCAGGGCAGGCAAATCCTGCATAAATAAATTTACTGCCAATAATACAACCTCAATTTATTTTAAAAATTTTTGTCACACTCTTCCTGCCTGCCGGTACTTGGTAATGTCACTTAACATTACTAAGGAGTTATCATGAAAAACGGCATGAAAAAACAACAACCTGGATTCTGGACTTATTTCGCTATTACATTAACTATTGTCGCCGGCATGCTGAGCGCTAATCTGAAAGCGGAGACAACACCAAGCTTTACTGTGGAAGTTATTGGCAACGGTAAACCGGTGTTAATGATTCCGGGGTTGATGTCTAACCGGGAAGTATGGCGGCCAACAGCTGAAGCTTTGGCCGGGCAGTATCAGTTACATTTGATCAGCATTGCCGGTTTTGCCGGTACGCCAGCCGTACAGGGCGAGCTGCTACCGCGGGTTAAGGCAGATTTACTGCAGTATATTGAGCAACAACAGTTGCTGCGCCCTGCAGTCATTGGCCATAGTTTAGGTGCTTTTATGGTGTTTAATTTAGCCAGCAGTGCGCGGGATAAAATAGGTACTATTATCGCGGTAGATGGCTTACCGTATCTGGCCCCGGTATTTAGCCGCACCCCGGCAACCACACCTGAAATAATGCAGCCTCAAGCGGATTACCTCAGAAATATGTATCGGCAAATGAACAGCCAGCAGCTTGCGGTAATGGCGGCTCAGGGTGTAAATATTCAGGCGACAAGCCCGCAACATCAGCAGCAGGTTATTGAGATGGCTACTACATCTGATGCCGCAACTGTCGGGCAAGCGGTATATGAGCTGTTGACCACAGATTTACGCAGCGAAGTCAGTAAAATTCAGGGAAAAGTGCTGTTACTGGGAGCCAGTGGTGCAATAAGCAGCGATGCCGAGCATGCCGCCGCCCTGGCGTTATATCAGCAACAAATCGACACCATTGCGAATGCCACACTTGAGTTCAACCGCCAGTCACGGCATTTTATAATGTGGGATCAACCACAATGGCTGGTTGAACGTATCCGCCAGGCATTACAGGAGTAAGCAACATGGCTATTTCGATCATTGAACAACAGCTTATTCCCGATGTTGAAGCCGCAAGCCAGGGCGATATTAAAGCTTTTGAACGGATTATTACCCACTGCCAGCGCAGTATCAGCAGTATTGCTCTGGCTATTGTCAAAGATCTGGATGCCAGTGACGATATAACCCAGCAGGTATTTATTGCTATCTGGCAACAACTGCATACCTTACAGAATCCAGCCAGCTTTTTGCCCTGGGCCCGCCAGATAACCCGGCTACGGGCGTTCAGTTACCTGCGCGATAATAAAATAAGCCAGCGTTTAGACAGTGAACAAGCAGACACCTTACTGGCAGATTTCAGTACCAGTGAAACACCTTATGAAGAGCTGGCAAAAACACAGCAAAACAACATTATGGCGAATTTTATCAGCCAGTTACCTGAAGATAGCCGCGAAATAGTACTGCTGTATTACCGGGAAGAACAAAACAGCCAGCAGGTAGCTGAATTGCTGGGGTTAAGTGAAGCAAATGTCCGTAAAAAATTACAGCGGGTACGCGAGTTACTGAAAGAACAGCTGCTGGCAAAATATGGAAAGCTAATCCTAAGCACGGCACCGGGGCTTGGTTTAACAACCGCCATTTGTTCTGCACTGGCAGCTACCAGCCCGTCAGTCGCCGCTGCAACCGGTACTGCGGTTGCCAGCCAGACATCTGGTTTTACCAAGCTCACCATGCTGCTGGGCGGAGCAATGCTGGGAGCACTTGCAGGTGTTATCGGTGTTTTGCTGGGAATGCACCAGCCAATCAAAAATGCATCTTCAGCCAAGCAAAAACAGCAACTACTCCGTTTAAGAAACCTGAGTGTCTTATGGGTAGTAGCGTCTGGTTTGCTGCTGACAGCAGCTTATGAATTAACATCCGGCGGCTGGGCTCCGATTTGTGCATTCAGTGTTTTTATTGGAGGCCTGTTATGGCTGAATACCAAAGTCTGGCAAATTATCACACCAGATTTAAAAGCCAAGGGGGTAAGCACCTACCGCCGTAACCTGTTCTGGT
>CAZXTH010000415.1:0-3116 GCA_964643585.1 uncultured Pseudoalteromonadaceae bacterium | reverse complement strand
CCCGGACGAATCATCCGGTAATTGGTATAAAGTGACCCGCTGGCCGAATTATATTCCACCCGCCCAAACAGGTTGCCATAACTGGGATTTGCTTCAAAAATGATTGGAGCACCGGACATGCTTTCATGATGAACCAGCACATTAGGGACAAACTCTTCGATAAAGATACTGCGGTTATCGCTTTCTTCGGCTTTTTCAATATCAGATTCTTCCGGCAGCAGTTCCATCACAGCTTTAACCAGATGCGAACGCATTTCCCGGATATAACGCAATACTCCCAGCTCAGTTGCGTAATCATGCTCAAGCTGCTTTAGTAAGGGTTTAATTCCCAGTTCTATTGTTTCTTTACGCAAAGAACGCAGTTTTTCTGATAACTCCCGCTTCCATTGCGGCAGCTCCAGCAACTGCTCATTAAGGATCGTTTCAAGCTCGGCAACCAGCTCATAGAAATACTCGCGTTGCTCGTCAGTCAGGCGTGAGAACTCTTGATCATCCAGCGGCTTACCATCAATAATCGGTGAGAATGTCACAGTGCCGTTTTCTTCATACAGCACAACTTGCTTTTCCAGCGCTTTCTTTTCTACTTTTTCAATCGCCTGCTCGTAGCGTTCATCAAAATCACGATGAATCGCTTTTTTCTTACGCTGATAGCCAGGGTTATCAAAAGCAGCAGGAAAAGTATCCAGTAACTCGTCAATCAGCGCTTCCAGCTTTTTAACCAGAACACGGCCATCCCCAGGCAGCAAACGCAAAATATTAGGGACCCGTTCATCATCAAAGTTGTTCAGATAACACCACTCTTCGGGTGTAGCTTTTTCACTGGCTGCCTGCTGCAAAATATCCTGCACCAGTGTAAAACGCCCCAGAGCAGGCTCTCCCATGACATACAGGTTATAACCCGGCATATCCATACCGATAGCAAAAGCCAGCGCTGATTTAGCCCGTTCCTGACCAATAAAGCCGGGAGCCTGGGTAGCTGATGCTAAAGCCTGTTTTATCAGTTTATTGTCAAGCTGCGGACCAAGTTGTTGTGGAGATAATGCCAGCTGTTGCAAAGAGTCAGTCATGTGTTGCCTTAAAAAAGAATTTTCGGAAGCATCTTAACAAAAGCCTCTGCCCGATGCTGTTGATTTTCGCGCTATCATATCCAGAGACGGTCTAAATTATTGAGAGTAAAAATGATGCCTTGCAGCTAAGTTTCTGGCTGATACAGGTAAACGTATAGCCTTATGATTGCTGATTTAGCAGGGTTTAGAACGACTCTGCCAACGATACAGAAAAACCACAATCCCCAGCACTAATAAGATCTTACCAATGGTATCGGATAATGCCAGCAAAATGGCTAACGGAACCAGCCAGTACCACTGCACAGGGCGCTGCCCGAATAGCCTGGCTCCTGTTATTGCCATCAGTAATGGTGTCAGTAATGCTGCCATATATAGCAGAACCAACAACAGATAATCAGCACTTGCGGGTGTGGGCCAAGACCAGCCAAGCCATGCTACATAAATAGATTTAGGATTGAGCAGCAGTAAAACAGCATAATATGCAGCACCAGCGATCAACATTCGCCCGTATAGTTTTTGTAACGACAAAAATTGTAGTTTCGTTTCCATTACAGCTTAAGAATATCCTTTGATGTACTGAGCCAACTGATACCAGCAGAAGTTGCCACCAGCGCAATTACGAACAACAGCTAAAATACCGTCAATGATCTATGAGGTAAAGTAATACCGATTCAACATACCCGCTGATAAACACCTGGCCGGCCACCGGCTTTAGAAAACACCCACTGCCACAGCTGTAAATCTCTTGCCCGGAAAGCCCCGGCACAAGACAGTAAATAGTAGCGCCACATTCTGAAAAAGCGCTCCCCCAGCTCAGCCCGGAACTCCGGCCATGCCTGTTCAAAGTTGTGGTACCAGGCCATCAGGGTTTTATCGTAATCCGCACCAAAATTATGCAGATCCTCCGTAACAAATAATTTATCGGCCGCATCTGCAATCTGGCCTGCTGACGGAATTTCACCATTAGGAAAAACATACTTATCTATCCAGGCATCGGTATGGGTTTTACGTTCATTGCAGCCAATCGTATGTAGCAGAAACAAACCGTCATCCTGCAGACAACGGTTTGCCACCTCCATATAGGTCCGGTAATTTTTATGGCCGACATGCTCAAACATTCCCACGCTGACAATACGATCAAAGTGCTCAGAGAGTTCACGATAATCCTGCAACCGGAACTCCAGCGGCAACTTACTGTAACGTTGTTGCGCCCATTCAGCCTGCTGGCGGGAAATCGTCACCCCAACACAACTAACACCATAATGTTCAGCAGCATAACTCATAAAACTGCCCCAGCCACAGCCAATATCCAGTACTTTCATACCAGGCTGCAGCTGTAGTTTACGGCATATCAAATCCAGTTTGGCTTCCTGAGCCTGCTGCAGATTTCCGGCATGCTGCCAATAGCCACAGGTATACGTCATTCTGGGGTCAAGCATTGTCTGATAAAAGCGGTTACCCAGATCATAATGCTGCTCACCAACCTGCCAGGCCCGCCTGATATTCTGACGGTTAAGCAAGCGGCTTTTCAGCACATGCCACATAAGATGTGTCGGTTTAACACTATCCTGAACCCGGTAATGTAAAATGCGGTAAATAAAAGCATCCAGTTGCTCTACATCCCATTCTCCATCCATGTAACTTTCACCCAGACCAAGGTTGCCCCAGGCAAAAATACGCTCAGGTACTCCACGGGTATTTAACTGCATATCCCAGGGGCGGTTGCCGTTAATATGAATATCAGCCTGCTGCAGTAATCGTTCAAGATAACGATGAGCCTGAGAGGTTACAGGTGCCAGCACACGCTTGCTGGCCTGACGGGTTGTCGTATTCATCATATCGTTCTCCGGACACTTGCACCTCTGTGCATTCATACCGGCTAAACCGGCAAACCTTCCCTGTTGAAACGCACTCCCCCACACTTGCCACAAATCAGTAACTCTGCCGGATGAGTATAATCAATAGTATGCTGGCAACGGTTGCAACGATAACGTCCCATGCCGACCCACTCGCCCTGAAAATAGATGCCTCCATGCCTGAAATCATCCA
>CAZXTH010000414.1:0-3122 GCA_964643585.1 uncultured Pseudoalteromonadaceae bacterium | reverse complement strand
TAATCCGTGGGTAGGGATTGAGCATGGCCGTATTATTAATCAGTGCCTGCAACAGTGGGGTCTGAGTAAAGATGATGTAGATATTATTGCCAGCCACGGGCAAACAATTTTCCACTGCCCGCAGCGGCAACATTTGTTGCCTGATTATGGTAATGCCACATTACAGATTGGCGATGGCGATCATATGGCGGTAACCACCGGTATTACCACAATGAGTGATTTCCGGCAGAAACATATTGCGGCAGGTGGGGAAGGTGCTCCACTGGCTGTGTATGGCGATTACCTGATTTTCAGCAGTAAAACCGAAAATCGTATCATGCTGAATGTAGGCGGTATTGCTAACTTTACCTTTCTGCCGGCTTCACTGAATGCTGAAGACGTGTTCAGTTCAGATATCGGGCCGGGTAATACCATGATGGATGCCTATGTGCAGAAGTATTTTCCCGGACAGTATTTTGATGATGGCGCGGCTATTGCTCGGGCCGGAAAAATCAATGACGCGTTACTGCATGCCTTGAAGCAGAATACTTTCTTTGAACTGGGTTTTCCGAAAACGACCGGACCTGAAGTGTTTAATCTGGCTTATCTGGCTGATGCACAGCAGCGTAGCGGAGCAATGTCGCTGAGTCATCAGGATATCATGGCAACGCTGAATCGCTTTTCAGCCGACATGATCGTAGATGCTATTCAACGTTCGGCAACAAAGTTACAGAGTTTTGTTCTTTACGGCAGTGGTGGCGGCATTCATAACCCGTTACTGATGAAACATATTCAGGCTGCCTGCCCGGATGTTGTGATAAAAACAACGGCGGATCTGGGAATAAATCCGGATGCTAAAGAAGCGGTGCTATTTGCTGTGCTGGCAAATGAATGTCTGGTAGGCGGGCGGCAGCGTTTCAGTAATGCCCGCGAAGGTATCCCTGGTGTAACGATGGGGAAAGTCAGCTTTCCGGATTAATTCCGTAACCCTTTAAAGGGGTGGCAAATGTTGGTGCAATGTGTAGTAAATCTCTCCCTTACTGAACATGTATGTACCTGAACCTGCGGTGGTTTAGTCCACAAAGGTTTGCCACCCCTGCCTTCTGCTTACTGCCTGGCGATTGAATTGCCTGATATTGCCACCTTTTCGTGCTGAATACTTGACCTTGTCATGATGATAAGGTTTAGCATATAGGTATCAGTAACACAGGCAGGAGTATCTGATGACATTATCCTCTCAGGCTGAACAGTCTTTATCTGTTTCTATTTCTGGCATGAGCTGTAGTTCCTGTGCCGGGCGCATTGAAAAAGCGATTGCTCAGGTGAATGGTGTAGCTGCTGTGTCAGTTAATCTGGCAACAGAGCAGGCACAGGTCACCATGCAACCCGGCGGTCAGTTAGCTGCAGTGATCGATGCTGTTAATAAAGCTGGCTACAAAGTAAAGACGACAGAGATATCGTTACCTTTAAGCGGCCTGAGTTGTGCTTCCTGTGCCGGCCGGGTAGAGAAAGCCCTTCAGGCTGTACCGGGAGTGATAAGCGTTAATGTTAACCTGGCTACTGAAACCGCTTATGTCGGTATGCTGGAACAAACCCGGCGCCCGGAACTGGAAGCCGCAGTGCATAAGGCGGGTTATAACGTCCGCAAAGATACTATTGCAACGAAAGATACCGTTGCAACGGATGTTCCGTCCAAAGACACTGCGTCACCCCGCTGGCGCCAGATCTTCTCTGCTGACAGCTTTCTACCGGTGTTGCTGTCCGTAATACTGACATTGCCTCTTATACTGCCGATGATCGCCTTATTATGGGGTGAGCATCTGATGCTACCTGCAATATGGCAGTTTATTCTGGCAACTCCGGTACAGTTTGTACTGGGAGCCCGCTTCTACCGCTCCGCCTGGTATGCCGTTAAAGGCGGAACCGGCAATATGGATTTGCTGGTGGCGATAGGAACCTCTGCTGCGTATTTGTTATCTGTCATTCTGTGGTGGTCTGCGGGCGGGCATCATCAGGTGGCACTGTATTTTGAAACCAGTGCAGCTGTTATCACTTTTATTCTGCTGGGAAAATGGCTGGAAGCCAGAGCAAAACGCCGCACGGCGGATGCCTTAAAAGCACTGGCTGAGCTGAAACCCGATTACGCAACAGTGATTGTCGGGCAGCAGCAACGGCAGGTGCCAGTGCAGGAATTACAGCCGGGAGATATCGTACTGGTAAAGCCCTCCGAACGGATCCCTGCTGACGGTGTGATAATAAGTGGCGAAAGCCATGTGGATGAAGCACTGATTAGTGGAGAAAGCCTGCCGGTTTCTAAGCAAGCAGGCATGAAGGTAACGGGTGGTTCTGTCAATCTGGATGGTGTGCTGCAGCTTAAAACCACAGCAGTAGGTGCTGAAACCGTATTGGAGCAGATTATCCGGATGGTTGGCCAGGCTCAGGCTGCACGAGCGCCGGTTCAGGCTCTGGTTGATAAAGTCAGCGCGGTGTTTGTTCCTGTTGTGCTGGTGCTGGCTACGATAACGTTATTGGCTTGGGGGCTGTTACAGGGCAACTGGCAAGAAGCCGTATTACATGCGGTGGCAGTATTGGTCATTGCCTGCCCGTGTGCGCTTGGGCTGGCAACTCCGGCTGCAATTATGGCAGGTACAGGTACAGCAGCCAGAGCCGGTATTTTGGTTAAAGACGCGGTAGTACTGGAGCAAGCCCAGAAAATTGATACGGTAGTATTTGATAAAACCGGTACTCTAACGCAAGGGCGGCCAGAGCTAGTCTGGTGTCAGCCTTATTCTGAGGCGGAACGGGCCGGCGTGCTGGCTATTGCAGCATCTGTTCAGCAATACAGCGAACATCCGCTGGGACAGGCTCTGGTGCGTACGGCAGAAGTTGAAAAACTGCAACTGCAGCCAGCTGAACAGCTTCAGGTTTTAGCCGGACGAGGCATAAGTGCTGTTGTTGCAAACAAACTTTACCTGATAGGCAATGCCAGGTTGATGTCAGATTATCAGGCTGAGATACCGGAATTACCGCACCAGCAGCAGACAGAAGGTAAAACCTTGTCCTGGCTGGCAGAAAAACAAGGAGCACAGCTTAAGATTCTGGCCTGCTTTGCTTTTGGTGATGCAATAAAGGTGCAGGCGAAA
>CAZXTH010000413.1:0-3171 GCA_964643585.1 uncultured Pseudoalteromonadaceae bacterium | reverse complement strand
GGGCTCCAACGGTTAGCTTAGAGTAAGCTGATTCCTGCTTAAGTGAACGGTATTATACTATTTCCTGATTCTATTATTATCAGTGTAACAGCAACCTCATTTATCAGATACTGCTGACAATAAAACCGGGGTTAAGTAATTGTTCGCGCTGATATATGTTATCGGTTAAGCCATCAAACACCACCGAGGCCCCCGCTTCCGTTGCAATAATATGGCCTGCAGCGGTGTCCCATTGCATCGTCGGGTTAAAACGCGGGTAAATATCGGCTTTGCCTTCAGCAATAAGACAAAACTTCAGCGAGCTGCCAACACTAAGCAGTTCATATTCAGCAAACTGCTGCAGATAATCCTGCAATTGCGGGCTGGGATGGCTGCGGCTACCAACAATCCGCAACACCTTAGGTACGGGAGCTACTGTAAGCTGTGTATCCTTTCCTTGTTCATGTAGAAAACTGCCTGCACCTTTAACCGCATAATAGGTTTTGCCATTGACCGGCACATGGATCACACCCAGCACAGGTTCTCCCTGTTCTATCAACGCGATATTGACAGTGAACTCACCGTTACGCTTAATAAATTCCTTGGTGCCATCCAATGGATCAACCAGCCAGTAACGCTGCCATGTCTGGCGCACATCCCAGCTGATATCTGCTGCCTCTTCTGACAATACCGGCAGTTGTGGTGCTAGCTCGCTCAAAGCACGAACAATCAGGTTATGCGATGCTAAATCGGCGGCGGTTAAAGGTGAGAGATCATCTTTTCCGGTAATATTAAATGCTGTGCTGTCCTGCTGGTAAATACGCAGGATGGCTTGCCCGGCCTGTTCGGCGATAGTTATAACGGAGGGTAGGTAGTCTTGGTTCATGAAACACTCTAGTCAGGAAAGTCGACCAATTATGCCGCGCTGTTGTAATAATTCCAGCAACTGCTGCACACTATCTTCCAGTGAAGTCACAGAGGTATCCAGCACTAAATCAGCAGCTGGTGGCGGTTCGTATGGATCTGAGATGCCGGTAAACTGGCTGATTTCGCCACGCCGGGCTTTCTGGTACAAGCCTTTTACATCTCGTTGTTCGCATACTTCCAGCGGTGTGGCGACATAAATTTCGATAAACTTATCAGCCGGGACCAGACTCCTGACCAGCTCCCGCTGGCTGCGGTAAGGCGAAATAAAGGCGCTTAATACCACTAAACCGGCATCAGCCATCAGCCCAGCTACAGCGCCTACCCGGCGCAGGTTTTCTGTGCGGTCTTCCGGGCTGAAGCCCAAATCAGCGCAAAGCCCGTGTCGCACATTATCCCCATCGAGCAGGTAAGTATGTACACCAGCTTGAGTCAACGCTTGCTCGAGCGCATCGGCGACGGTCGATTTACCCGAACCACTCAGGCCGGTAAACCACAGTACCGCACTCTGGTGTCCCAATTGCTGCTGGCGATCTGCCGCTGTAACACTATAGTTTTGCCACTGAATATGAGATGACTTCTCTGTCACTGACTGAATTAAACCCGCTGCCACAGTGGCATTACTCAGCCTGTCGATCAGAATAAAATTACCGGTTCCTGGTTGCTCAGCAAATACGTCCAGCGGTAATGCTTCTGTCAGCTCAATATCTGCCAGCGCAATGTCGTTCATCTGTAACTGCTGTGCAGGCAGTTGCTGCAGCGTATTTACATCGACTTTATAGTCCAGGCTTTTGATGCTGGCGCTGGTTTTACGGGTCGCCAGTTTTAAATCGTATAAGCGACCCGGCTGTAATGGCTGCTCATCAAACCACACCAGATGGGCTTTCAGCTGATTGCTGACCTTAACCTGCTGCTCTGTTGGCACCAGCCAGTCTCCACGGCTAATATCAATTTCATCCTGCAGTGTTACGGTAATGGCCTGTCCTGCACGTGCACTGGGTAACTCACCATCAAATGTCAGCAACTGCTTAATACGACTTTGCTTGCCTGATGGCCATGCCGTAACTTGTTGTCCTGGCTGCAAGTAGCCACTCACCAATGTGCCGGCAAAACCGCGGAAATTCAGATCCGGTCGGTTAACATACTGCACCGGGAAACGGGTTGCAGAACCACCTCGACGGGGAATAGGCAAGGTTTCCAGTAATGGCAGCAAGGCAGCGCCCTGATACCACGGCATATTATCTGAACGCTGCAGAATATTTTCACCTTTCAGTGCACTAATCGGCACGACATCCACTGTTGGCACCTGTAAACGCGCCACCAGCTGCTGAACATCATCCGCTATTTTACTGAATACGCTTTGCTGATAGCCGACAATATCCATCTTGTTAACGGCAACAATCAAATGGCGAATGCCTAATAACGAACAAATAAAACTATGGCGGCGGGTTTGGGTCTGCACCCCATAACGGGCATCAATCAGCAATATAGCGACATCAGCGGTAGACGCGCCCGTTGCCATATTGCGGGTATATTGCTCATGTCCCGGCGTATCAGCCAGGATAAACTTGCGGACCGCAGTTGAAAAATAACGATAGGCAACATCAATAGTAATACCTTGTTCGCGTTCGGCCTGCAAGCCGTCAACCAGCATAGCCAGTTCCAGTTCACCTTCACTGTTACGGCCTTTATGATCGCGCTTTAACGCGTCCAGTTGATCATCATACAGCTGCTGACTGTCATGCAGCAGCCGTCCAATCAGCGTACTTTTACCGTCATCAACACTGCCGCAGGTTAATACCCGTAGCAGGTCTTTTTCCTGATGCTGTTGCAGATAACCCCGGATACCCAGTGCATCCAGCTGATCTTTTAACGATATCTGCACACTCATCAGAAATACCCCTCACGTTTTTTCAGTTCCATACCAGACTGATCCTGATCAATGACCCGGCCTTGCCGCTCAGAAGTTCGGGCCCTCAGCATTTCTTCAACAATCCCTTCCAGCGTGTCGGCGGTAGATTCAATCGCGCCGGTCAGCGGATAACAACCCAGCGTGCGAAAACGCACCGATTTCAGCTGTGGAGTTTCACCCGGCTCCAGCGGCATACGGTCATCATCTACCATAATCAGCGTACCACTACGCTCTACTACAGGCCGGGGTTTGGCCAGATACAACGGCACAATGTCGATGTTCTCTTGCAGGATATACAACCAGATATCCAGTTCAGTCCAGTTTGACAACGGAAATACCCGGATACTTTCGCCTTC
>CAZXTH010000412.1:0-3176 GCA_964643585.1 uncultured Pseudoalteromonadaceae bacterium | reverse complement strand
TGTAACCAGCAAGCCTTGTTGCTGATAATGATTAAAGAGCATCCAGGCTCCGATCACGATAACTGCCAGCGGTACAATCCATATTGGTGACCATTGTCTGACCGGTCTGACACTGGCATCTGTATATTGGGGTTCTGTCACAACAGACTCCTGTTTTGTTGTTGGGCAGAAGAAGGAGCATCCCACAGCAAACGTGGGTCAAAACTAATCGCAGCCAGCATGGTAACAATCACAACACAGGCAAAAACCAAAGCTCCTACTCCCGGATAAACACTCATCAGCAACCCAAAACGCACCAGGGCCGCCATAATTGCCACTACCAGTACATCAACCATCGACCAGCGCCCTACCCAGTCAACCAGCTGATATATTTTAGTCGAGTAAGCATGCCGCTGTTCTAAGGGTAAGCGGGTTAAATAGCACAGCCAGAACATGACAACTATTTTCACGACAGGCACGATAACACTGGCAACCAGAATAATCAGTGCAACAGGATAGGCACCATCCTGCCACATTAAAATCAGGCCACTGATAATGGTTGAATCCAGTGCGCTGCCAAAAGAAACGGTGCGCATTATTGGTAAAATATTTGCCGGTATATACAGCAATGTAGCAGTAACCAGTAATGCCAGTGTGAATTGAATACTACGCGGAAAGCGGGCATGAACTACTGAATGACAACGCGGGCAATGCCGCTGAGCAATCGGAATAACCGCTGTACAGCAGGAACAACATTTAAGACCTTGCTCCAAGCCTCCTTGCCCAGCTTTAGCGGTTACCGGAGGCAAAGGGCAAGGTGCAATTCTCGCCCACAGTTCACGACGTTCCAGCAACTGAAAGGTACGTAAATGCAACAGACAGAAAATACAGAAAGCCCAAAAACTCGGCCCCAATGAAATATCAGCACTGGCTACCAGTTTCACAAAACTGATCAGCAATCCCATCAAAAAGATATCAACCATACTCCAGGGCTTCAGCATATACAGCACTCTGGCAAACCACACCGTAGCCGGTAATGGATAAGCACAGCTAATTTTCAGGTATAACACCGACAGCATACAAAATGCAGGAATAGCCTGAATAAACAACCATACCAGAATAGCCAGCCACTGATGGTGCTCACTGAATACCACCGAGGAAGTATCAAAAAAACTCATCTGATTACTGTTGCCGGCTGCATACATGCTGACGAACGGGAACAGATTCGCCAGCAACAGCATCAGCAATGCAGACGCAGCATAAAGCGCAGGTTTTAATACCGACTGGTGATGGCGGGAATCCAGCTGATGGCCGCAGCGGCTGCAGCATGCCTCTTCACCTTCAGATAATACAGGCAAATGCTGTAACAGATCACAATGATGGCAAAGCACCAGCTCTGTGCTTGCATCAGCAGTCGCAACAGAATGGACAGGCGGCAATAGCAGTGAACTGGTTGCAGACAAAATAAGGTCCTGAGCTGGATAAAGATTGAATGCTGATGTTGTAGCCTGAAGAAGCTGAACCCAGACTGAGTTTATAGGACACAACACTTCACTTTATAGCATAAACACAGTAACTTAGCGATTAAATCTAAATTAGCACAACCTCATCTTACCAGTAACTTACTACCTGTCGCCCCTGTAATTATTACTTATCAAGCATACAGTTTGCATAGAAGGTCGTCGTTGATGGCCAATCAGAAAACACACCTCGAACGCCAATGTCTTTTGCCAGCACATGCAGTAACTGCAATACAACACTATCGTCCGATGTCAGTTGTGCAACAGATTGATAGTACCAGCCACCACCATTATGCAAAGGGCCGGATCTTTCCAGTGACCAGGCCATAATCTCTAAACCGGCCTCTTTGGCCGCATAAGCATAAACCGACGGCACAATTTGCCCATTTTCTTCAGTCACCAGCATCCAGAGTGGCGGGGCAATAATATTCAAACCAGCCGCTTTCAGCTCTGCCATCGATGGCTTCCAGCTAGAAGGCTTTTGCGGGGAAAATCCTGGCTCAGCATAACGGCCATCCAGAAATACGGCTTGTCTGCCATATTCAGGCTCATGTTCAATCCAGTACAGAATATCCTGCCAGTTAAATGACTGAAGAAAAACCTGTTGTGGCACAATACCGGCAGCCCGGTATTCATCGACCAGTTGTTGCGCATACTGCTGCTGGGTATAGCCATTAAAAGGCATTGCGACTTCAGGCTCTTTCAATTCAGGGATCATTTTCAACCGGTGACTGGCAAACAGCTCAATACTGTCCTGGTGTGACATCAGGGTGCCGCATTGTGCATAAAGCTCGGTACGCCATAGAGGTGCTCCCTGTATATATTCTTCCACAGAGGCAGCATCTGGGTTAATACCCTCCATTTTGCCGCATAAAGACCGGAATTCCTCCAGAGTAATATCGCTGGTACAGCAGTTGGCGCTGGCTGCTTTACCACTGGTTATATCTGCCGGTGTAAACGCCTCACTACAACGGGCAGCCAGCTCCGGCCGCAACAGAATATCTGTGGTTTCGTGCAAATCACACTGAGCATGGCGGCATACCAGTTGCTGATCTTTAGTAAAAGCAACATCACATTCCATCAGTCCTGCCCCCATACGGATAGCAGCAAGGTAAGACTCACGGGTATGTTCAGGGAAAAATAGCGGGGCTCCGCGATGGGCAACAGAGAAATCATGCCGGTAAAAAGGCCCTTCGGCACAGGCCTGTAAATGCTTTTTAAGCTCACCTTCCTGTAGCAACTCAGTCAGATAAAACGGCCTGGGATCCAGCTGAGCCTGAGGCGCTGTATGAGTTAACTGCTGACAACCGCTCAACAGTAGCCAGCTGGATAAGAACAGATATTTCCGGTTCATATTAAGGTACCTCAGTAAACGACATACCTCACCATAACAGCTGCAGATGACAAAATGTATAAGCTGTGCCAATTTGCAGGGGCTGTCTTTGCCCCTGCCCGAAGGGCCAGCTAAATCTGTCCAAAATTGTTCCTGACAATTTTGTGCTCCCGGCAAATTGGTCGAACCTGACGGAGCTTCTCACCCACCTGCGGCCGTTTAATATATCGTAAATAGCAAAAACCCGCTTCGGGGTTAACCTTAGCGGGTTTCTTCGATATGGCGGACGCAGGAGGATTCGAACCTCCGACCGCTCGGTTCGTAGCCGAGTACTCTATCCAGCT
>CAZXTH010000411.1:0-3187 GCA_964643585.1 uncultured Pseudoalteromonadaceae bacterium | reverse complement strand
ACCGAGCCCCCATGGAAGGGTTTACGGCGTGTTAGCGTGAGTAAGGTGATGGATGCTGATCGGCATTAGGCATTAGTTTAGGCTTTATATTTTCTGAAATGGAGATAACAGATGTTTCTCAGAGTTATGTGTGGTGTACTTTTATTGTTGGTGTTTCCGTTGCAGAGTACCGAAACAACGGAGCGGGAAGTAAAAGTGGGCCGACAGCATAAACTGTATCATGACCCGTCAAGGCTGGCATGGGATGGTGTGCAGCCCCGGCCTTTAGCGGCCACTATCTGGTATCCGGCGCAGCCTGATGTTCAGGAGGCGCTGTGGCAGGCTGGTGTGTTTGAGTTTGGTTACAGTGCAGCTGATGCGCCTGTACTGCATGAGCAAAAAATGCCATTGATTCTGTTATCCCATGGTACGGGCGGCAGTGCGGCGCAATTATCATGGCTGGCAGAAGGGCTGGTTCAATATGGTTTTCTTGTTGCAGCATTAAGTCACCATGGTAATACCGCTGCGGAAGAGAAATCTTTTCCTCATGGCTTTGTGTTGCCGTGGGAACGGGCAAAAGATTTATCAGTGTTGCTGGATATGTTGGCGGATGATCCGCAGTTTGCTCCGCTAATTGATAGCGAACGAATTGGAGCTGCTGGCTTTTCATTAGGGGGCTATACCGTTCTGGCTGCTGGCGGGGCTTATCTGGATGCCGGTTACTGGCAATCACGTTGCCAGCAGATCCCTGATAATCCATCTTGTCAGTTGCCTCCTGAAGCTGGATTTACTCAGGAAACCATTGCAAAACTGGCGGCTTCTGATCCTTTGTATAAGGCCAGTATTGAACGAAGCCAGGATATTCGGGGAGATAAACGCATTAAAGCTGTATTTGCGATAGCGCCTGCGTTGTTGAATATGCTGGATAAAACGTCATTGGCAGCTTATACCGTACCCGTGACAGTGCGGTTGGGTATGGCGGATGAGCAGGTCCGGTATCCTGAAGTTTCAGCTTTTTTGTTTCAGCATTTCCCGAAAGCCGCTTTGCTGCCGTTACCGGATGTCCGGCACTATAGTTTTCTGGCGCCGTGCAATGCAAAAGGACGGCAGCATGTCAAAGAACTGTGTGGTGAAGAGCCGGGAATGGACCGGCAGCAGGTACATCGGCAAATGGTATTTGATGTTGCATCGTTCTTTGGTTCATACCTTCAGGTTTCTGAATCAGAAATGGCTATAAAGGAATAAATAGTATGCTGAAGATTATCTGGGGCGCTGTACTGGTGTTCCCGGCAATGGTAGCGGGTAATACGCTTTCATCAGAGCAATTACAGCAGATCTTTACAGAGTTCCAGGCACGGGGGACGCTGATTGTTGAAGACCAGCGTCAGGAACGGCAGCAAACTTTGCTGCATAATCCTGAACGGGCAGCACAACGTTTGTCTCCGGCTTCCACGTTTAAAATCCCTCATACTTTATTTGCTCTGGATGCCGGGGTAGTAACTGACGAGTTTCAGGTGTTTCGCTGGGATGGTAAACCACATAGCTTTGCCAGCCATAATCAGGACCAGACGTTGCGCTCGGCTATGCGTAATTCAGCCATCTGGGTATATGAAGCTTTTGCGGCGGCAATCGGAGTGGAAAAAGCCCGGCAATACCTGCAGGCATTACATTACGGTAGTGCCGATCCGTCAGGAAGCCAGCCTTACTGGATTGATGGCCGGCTGGTTATTTCAGCTGCGGAGCAAATTACGTTTCTGAAAGCGTTGTACCGTAACGAGCTACCTTTTAAAGCGGGGCATCAGTGGTTGGTTAAAGATATTCTGGTGAATGAGGCAGGCGCAAACTGGATACTCAGAGCTAAAACAGGCTGGACAGGCAGCCTTGGCTGGTGGGTCGGTTGGGTTGAATGGCCTGAAGGGCCGGTCTTTTTTGCTTTAAATATTGATACGCCGGAACGGGGCAACGATTTATATAAACGGGAAGCGATAGTACGCAAAGTATTGCAGCAACTGGATGCGTTGCCACAGAAATAAACTTTTTAGGTAGGCTCTGATCGCAAAGGTTCAGGATAGTTGCCGAACCTTTTCGTTATCACTATTCCTGGTTTTTAACCGGTGACTGCTGTTCAAACCATGCCAGCATTTCGTCCCACAGAAAGCTGGCGTCTTGCCGGAAATAGCCCATATGGCCAATTTTGCCGGAACCTTCCTGCGGATTAATATTTCGTCTGGTCAGTAGTGCGTTTTTATAGCCTGCCATAAATGCATCGCGGGATGCCGGTAAAGCCCATGAATCATCCAATGCACTCGCTGCTACAATAGGAATATTTATCCGTTGATATAATGCTGTGATATTTGCCATTGCCGGATCGTCAAAGAAGTAGTGCGGATATTTGCACCATTTTCGCCACTGCTGATAAACACCCAGCGGCAGGTTTTCTCCTAACCCGAATAAACTGGATGGCAGATAACCATGCCACCAGACGAGCGGTGGCAGAACCATATTCCAGAACAGCCAGATGCGGTAACGCTCAGGTGCCGGCATCCAGCCATGCCAGCCTGCGCCAGTGCCAAAAGTATATAAGGCAGTAATTTGCTGATAGTTGGGTAGTAAACCAAAGGCATGACCACCAAAAGAATGCCCGGTCATAAATAATGGCAGTGGACTGTTGCCCATTGTACTGACTGCTGCCGCCAGATCATATTGTGCCCAGTCCAGAAAAGTTGCATTGAATCCTTTTAGCTGTTCAGGCTTTGACTGGCTAATACCCCGGTAATCGAAAGTCAGTGTTGTAAAGCCCTGCGCGCTGGCATATTCGGCAAAACGGCGGTAAAAGCCTTGTGGTACACCGGTAGCTCCGGCAACAATTAACTGTGCTTTAGGGGCGGAAGCCGGGTAAACCGTAGCTGTAACCGGCTGATTGTCTGCTGTAATCAGGGTTATTCTTTCAGGTGTTATAGTTGTTGTCATCAGAGAATATTTCCACTCGATTCTGTGCCGGGCGCAGAGCAAATATCAGCAGAAACTATACCGACTGGTCTGTCCAGATGTCAATGCTGAACCGGAAGTGATTATCAGCTATGCTGTGTGCAGTTTTGCCGGTCAGGGCGGGTTTAATAACCTGTTTCGGATCTGCTGCACTTCGGCTCTGCTGTGTTAAAAACAGGCTTAAAATGCTCATTTACTCTATGTAAACTGCGCTTTCGCG
>CAZXTH010000410.1:1691-3201 GCA_964643585.1 uncultured Pseudoalteromonadaceae bacterium | reverse complement strand
AGCACAGCTGTCTGCCAATATGTCGTTTTGCAGTATTGCCAGGTTGCCAGTGCAGTTAATCGCTCCGGTGATCCCGTGCAAAGTGAACGATTTATTGGCCCGTCAGCCTATCAACTGGAGTGAAATTCCGGTCATTCTGCCAGAACATGGCCCTGCCCGTTCACGTTTTGATAAATGGCTGGCCGACACCGGTATTCAGCCGCCGGTTGTCGCCAAAGTAGACGGCCATGAAGCGATGGTTTCAATGGTAGCACTGGGCAGTGGTATCGCGATTGCACCGGAAACAGTTGTACAACACAGCCCGGTACGGGACAGAGTGCGTAAGCTGGAGCACAATTACCCTTTTGAACCTTTTGACCTGGGAATTTGCGCTCAAACCCGCAAGCTGTCCGAGCCCCTGCTTAAAACCTTCTGGCAGTTGGCTGCAGAGTTGTCATAACTCTGCTCCAGAAGCGATATGTTGTTAGTGTCGCAAATGTTGTTCCAGGAAATTCAGCAGATTACGGTAATAAATTTCACGATTATAGGGAGAATAAAAACCGTGCATTTCATCATTAAACTCCAGCCACTGATATTGCTTACCCGCTTCATCCAGAGCGGCTTTTAAGCGTTCAGCCTGAATGATCGGAGCTCTTTTATCATGTTTTCCGTGAGCCAATAATATAGGTGCTTTCAGCTTTGTAACATGATTAACCGGAGAATATTGCCAGAGTTGTTCAGCATCAGTACCCAATACCTGCTCAAGGTAAGCAATGCCATATGACTTTAATGGAATATCCCCTGAAGACTTCATCAGATTTAAATCATAGACACCAGCAACAGCAACGACACACTGAAACAATTCCGGTGCGAGAATTGCTGACTGCACAGCTGAATAGCCACCAAAGCTGCCTCCCATAATACAAATATTATCTGGCATAGCTTTTTTCTCTGCTATTGCCCATTTGGTTGCAGCGATAATATCTTGCTGAATGGCATCCCCCCACTGTAAATAGCCTGCGTTCTGATACTCAGTGCCATATCCACCAGAGCCTCGATAATTGACCTGTAACACAGAATAGCCTTTGCTGGCCAGTAACTGTACTTCCGGGTCAAATTGCCAGCGGTCTCTGGTTCCGTGCGGGCCTCCATGAACATTAATGATTAATGGCTTTCGCTCTTTTTGCCCCACCCCTTCTGTAAAATAACCATGAAGCTGCATGCCATCGAATGATTTGAATGTGAATGGTATCATAGGGGACATAACCTGATTAATCAGGTCAGGCATGCTATAAAACAACCTCTTGAGCTGCTCACGTTCCAGATCAAACAGGAAATATTCCCCCGGATTTGTATCGGCATAACGATGAACAACCCAGAGCTTGCCATCTTTTGTTTTACTGGTAATTCTTAAAGCGCCACCATCCAGCAACTGTAATAAGTATTTAAATATTTCTGCTTCCGTATACTGCTGCTTTAAAAAAGCATAGCTAGGGAAACCGTTGTCTGTCCGGATAGCAAAAACTTGGTT
>CAZXTH010000410.1:0-1681 GCA_964643585.1 uncultured Pseudoalteromonadaceae bacterium | reverse complement strand
AACTTGGTTAGTATCACTGGTAGTAATCAGTGAGCTGATATCCACAGTATCGTTAGCGTATACCCTCTGATATGAAGAACCATCCAAACTTAGCTTGAACAAACCGACTTTATCCTGCTGATAATTATCCAATACATAAACTGATTTACCATCATCAAGAACACCTACTGCAGAAAAATTAGTGCCATACGACTGCTCAGGCAATTTTGTCCAACTATTATTTTTTTGGTTATAGAGGTGGACTTCGGTTTTTCTCTGCGGCGTAATACTTTCGGTAAGCACCAGCTGTCCATCTCTATCTGTCAAAAAAGATGCATAAGAGCCGGGGGCTTTCGTGATATGGCGGGTTTTTCCATTGTAAATGTCCAATAACATCACATCTGGCCGGGCATCCTGAGCTTCGCTCATTGTGGTGCTAGATATCAGAATCTGGCGGTCATTATCTGGCAATATATGCAGAATATCAGCCCAGCCGTAAGTTGACTCGATTTTACGCATATTACCATCAAGCTGAGTACTACCAGCACGGTAACCATAAATCATTCTGCCACGTCGGCCATTTATATTAACCGCGAAAAGTTCGCCGTAATAAACCGGGGTTTTATTCCATGGAACAGTCTGTGCCAGCTTAATCACAACACGTTCATTATTAGCCCAGAAAAAGTTGCCTATTTCATTGCCAAGCGGTAACGTGAACTTTGATACAGCTTCCATGCTGTGCCGTTTTATAAAGCCAAGCGCCTGTTTATCTCCGTCTTCCATGATCACCGCAAGGTAGGTACCATCGGGAGAGATTTTTACATTTGAAAAAGCCAAGTTATTGCTAAAAAACTTAACAATATCAGAACCATAAGTAGGAAACGAGCTATAAAAAATTAGTATAAAGTAGCAAATCAGTACTCGCACAGGTGATACCCATTTTATTATTATGGGCATCACTATACAGGTGGCAAGTTATGCTATCAAATAGTTAAAGAAGTAAACTCTATTTATTTAACGACTTTAAGATGTGAACCTTTGCGGGGTTTTGGTGGTTCAGGCTCTGGAGGAGAATCATGGTCAAGATCTTCAGCAAAGATTTCTGCTTCGTCTTCCTCGTCTTCCAGCGTAAATACTGTGCCGGCACCATTTTCTCTGGCATAAATGGCCAGTACGGCTTTCAGCGGAATGCTAAGAGCAAAAGGCTGGCCACCGAAGCGGGCATTAAACGTAATAACATCGTTACCAAGCTGCAAATTGCCTACGGCACCAGGGCTGGTATTCAGCACAATCTGACCATTCTGTACAAACTGTGTAGGAACTTTGACTTGAGGGAAAGTGGCGTCAACTACCAGATAAGGTGTGCAGTTGTTATCCACAATCCACTCATAAAAAGCCCGTAGTAAATAAGGGCGATTTGCAGTCATTTTCATCAGAGCTTAATTCCTCTGCGGATTTCACGCTCAGCATCTGTCAGTGATGCCTGAAATGCATCACGCTCAAAAATCCGGGTCATATAGTTTTTCAACTCTTTGCTACCAGCACCTGTCAGTTCAATACCAAGAACAGGTAAACGCCATAGCAAAGCAGCCATATAACAATCAACCAAACCAAATTCCTCGCTCATAAAGAATGGCGCTTCACCAAATAGCGGTGCTATAGCAAGTAAACCTTCTTTCAGCTCTTGGCGTGCTGACGATAC
>CAZXTH010000409.1:0-3204 GCA_964643585.1 uncultured Pseudoalteromonadaceae bacterium | reverse complement strand
AGCGGTAAATCTTCTGCTAAATCAGCCAGCAGGTGGCTGATATATTCCTGTTCAGGAATGCCCTGTTTTACTGCATGAGAATTAAAATCACAGTAAGGGCATTTCTGAATACACCACGGAATATGGATATAAAGTGCCAGTGGCGGTAACTGCAGTGCCAAGATTAGCTTCCGGATTGCTGAAATTGTTGCATCAGGTTACGCAGTGCTTTCCCGCGGTGACTGAGCTGTTGCTTTTGTTCAATACTGAGGCTGGCAGCAGTGCAGTTGCTTTCGGGTACCCAGAATACCGGGTCGTAACCAAAACCATTTTCGCCCTGTGGTGCCAGCGTGATACTGCCATGCCAGCGGCCATGGCAAATTAACGGTACAGGATCTTCGGCATGGCGCAAATACACCAGTACGCAATGGAAACTTGCTGTACGCTGCTGCGCAGGAACATCCTGCAATGCCTGCAGTAGCTTACTGACATTACTGGCATCGGAAGCCTGCTCACCGGCATAGCGGGCGGAGTAAATACCCGGTGCTCCCTGCAGGTAATCCACAGCGAGGCCGGAATCGTCTGCAATGGCAGGTAAACCGGTATTCAGCGCAGCATGACGGGCTTTGAGAATGGCGTTTTCAACAAAGGTCAGGCCGGTTTCATCTGCATCATTCACATTCAGCTGGGTCTGAGGAATAACTTCAAACTGAAAAGGCGCCAGCATCCGTGATAGTTCTGCCACTTTACCTTTATTGCCAGTGGCCAGTACGAGTTTCTGCATAAATTCCTCTGTGGTACGGGATTGCTTATTCAGCGTATAGCGTTTGCCGGAAATTCAGGGTTTGTACCTGATTCCCCTGGCGGATATCAATTTTGAAAGTATAGGTTTCCTGATCTCTGAATGGCAGAGTAGCCAGATAATAAACGGCATCACCCTCGGTAACTTCTTTAAAGTCGAGTGTCCGTTGCTGGCTTAGCAGGTTGCTGGCTGTACCGGTCAGGCTGGCTTTCTGTGCTTGCTGGTCACTGCTGTTCAGTACTGAAATATTAATAATGGCATTAAATTTACTGCGGATAAGCCCATACTGGCTGGCAACTTCCGGTGTCAGAAAGGTGGCATTAAAAGCAATGTAGTGTACGTCCCAACTGCCCAGTTGTTTTTTCTGTTCAGCCTGTAATGGCAATACTGCCAGTAACAGTAAGGCACTCAGGGTAAAAAAACGCTTCATTATCGTTCTCCGTCTTGCGGCAATGTATTTTTAATTTGCAGCCAACAGGCTGGCAACCAGTGGCGGTATATTTTTCGGGTTGGTTACCCTTATAGTTTTATGCCGGCCTAGCTCGCCTTTTTCTATTGTGATTTGCCCTTTGGCAACTCCAAAGCTTTTCGCCAGGAATTTTTGCAGATGGCTGTTGGCTTTGCCATCAACCGGTGGGGCCGTAATAGCAACTTTAATTTCTTCGCCATGCAGGCCAACCCAGTCGTCACGGCTGGCCTTAGGCTGAATATAAAGGTGCAGCAGCAGAGCATCAGGCTGTCTGCTAACCGGCATCAGAATCCCCGGAAAGTATTATCAAACAGAATTGATATAAACTGTAGTGCAACCAGCACGACCAGAACGGATAAATCCAGGCCGCCAATTGGCGGAATAATACGGCGGACAGGTTTTAGCAATGGCTCTGTTAACTGGTGCATGACATGCTCTATAGGGCTTCTGCCCTGACTGAACCAGCTTAACAACGCACGGATAATCAGAATAAAGAACAACAGGCTGAAAATCTGTTTAACTACGACAATCAGGCCCCACAGCAGGCTCGCCGGGAAAAGAACCTGACCAACAAAAACCAGCTGTAATATGATTAACTTAACTAAGCCCACAGCATAAGCAATCAGCAGTGATGCGGTATCCAGACGGCCAATTGATGGAATCACCCGCCGCAGCGGTAATACCAGAGGGTTTGTTGCTTTAACAATAAACTGACTGAAAGGGTTATAAAAGTCGGCTCTGGCTAGTTGCAGCCAGATACGCAGAAGAACGACCATCAGGTAAAGGTTAAACGCTGTGTCGATCAGAAAATGCAGCGCCTGTTGCATAAGTTATCTCCGGAATAGTGGGTATTAAATACTTTGTGCCATTTCCTGCGCACGTTTAATGGCAGCATACATGGCATCAGACACCATTTTTTCAAGGCCAAGCTGTTCAAAAGTGGTGATGGCTTCGTGAGTCGTGCCGCCTTTAGAAGTGACCTGCGCCCGCAGATCCGCAAAGCTGTGTTCACTGTTTATCGCCATTGTGGCTGCCCCAAGAGCGGTTTGAGCGACCATTTGGCGGGCTTCTTTTTCACCGAAACCTAATTCTTGTGCTACCTGTTGCATTGCTTGCATAAAGTAAAAGAAATAAGCCGGTGAACTGCCGGTTACGGCAATAATATGGTTAATTTGCTCTTCTTGTTCCAGCCAGACAGTAAGGCCGGTACCGGCGAATAAATGATCGGTAAATGATTTCTCATAATTTGAGCTGCGGCTGGCAAATAAACCGGTTACACCCAGGCCAACCAGTGATGGTGTATTGGGCATGGCACGAATTAATCTGATTTGTCCCAGCCACTGCTCATAGCGGCTGACGGTAATGCCTGCCGCCAGAGTAATAAACAGCTTTTCTGTTATTTCCGGAGCGTCGGCCAACAGTTTTTCACATACTTCCTGCATCATCTGGGGTTTTACTGCCAGCACGATGACATCAGCTTGTTTTACAGCAGCGATGTTATCGAGAGTTGTCTTAATGCCATAGTCTGCTGACAGTTCTGTCAGTTTGGGCTGGCTACGGTTAGCTGCGATGATATTTTCAGGGGGATAACCGGCTTTTACCATTGCTGCAATTACACAGCGTGCCATATTACCTGCGCCGATAAACGCGACGGTATTGTCATTCATGTTCTGAGTCATTCCTGTGGTAATTCCGTCTGCCAAAAATTGCAGTGCCTAATCTTATCATAGTTGCACCGTATCTCAGAGCAATTGTCCAGTCGTCTGACATACCCATCGATAATTCTGTTGCCTGTGGGTAGTGTTGCTGTAACTGTTCAGAAAGTTGTTGCATGCTGCTGAATACGTGCTCTTGTGCTGCGGGTTCTGCCAATGGTGCCGGAATTGCCATCAGGCCTTTAAGTTGCAAGCCTGGTAGCTGTGTAACCTGTTGCGCCAGTGGCAGCATATCTGCT
>CAZXTH010000408.1:2482-3205 GCA_964643585.1 uncultured Pseudoalteromonadaceae bacterium | reverse complement strand
GCTGTGGAACTCTGTCGGATAATTGTGCAGTGAGGGTAATTCTGCCGTAACTTCACCCACCACAACCGGTGAGGCATCGGCCAGTAAATCTGAGCGCCACTTCATGCCCTGCTTACTGCCATTAATGGCATTTTGCCACACCTGCTGTTTATTATTTCCCAGGGCACAGCATATTCCCATGGCATTCAGGACCACTGGCATCATGGCAATATATCCTGCTGTAAGGTGGTGATTTTCAACTGGTAATGCTGCTGATGAATATGCACTTGCTGTGGAATGTCATTATTATCCTGGCGCTGAATATCCAGCAAAGATTGCTGGCGGTTAAGCAGCTGGCGGTGTAAGCCATTATCGTTTTCTGCCAGATTTAGCTGTTGTAATCTGGGCTGAAGTAATGGCACAGGCAATAACGCCAGCTGCATTTCGGCCAGTATCCGCAGGGCGATTTCCGGTCGGTTTAGCGGTTCGACACCACTTAATTGTGTCACCCGTCCGTGTTGCAGTTGCAGTCGCCATAATTCCTGTCCCAGCGGTGAGGTTGCAATCAGCAGGATCTGATGTTCCGTCAGCATAGCACTGAGCAGAAACTCCTGAGTCTGTTGTTCTGTCTGCCAGACAATATGCTGTAGCAACTGGCGGGCAGGCGCAGGCCAGCCTGGATACAACTGATAACTGCCGTGACCAAAAGGTACTGCAGGCTCAGTGGTATTGAACAGCCGGTTC
>CAZXTH010000408.1:0-2472 GCA_964643585.1 uncultured Pseudoalteromonadaceae bacterium | reverse complement strand
CAAAGACGGTTTTGCGGGTGCCACATCAACCGACTGACAGCCACTGAGCAGCAGCAAAAGCAGAATTAAACAGCGGCTGATTCGGTACATAACTCACTCAGTACTTTCATGCGGCGTTTGGGATCTGCCACATAAGGGTTATTCTGATCCCAGGCATAACCGGCCAGAATGGCGCTGATCATCCGGGTTATATTTTCCTGACGGTCTTTGCTGAAGATGATGTTCTGGAACTGTTCGTCGTACCAGGCTTCAACAAATACCCGGAAGGTATCAATACCTTTGCGTAATGGTTTACTGTACTCGTTTTCCCAGTCAACGGCTTCACCGTTCAGTTCTTTCAGCACCAGCGGGGCTGCTGTGGCTGCAGAACGTAAGGCAATAGTGACACCGGATGAAAACACCGGGTCAAGGAATTCCCCGGCATTGCCCAGCAGCGCAAAGCGTTTGCCATACAGGCTTTTTACGTTGGCGGAGTAACCGGTCAGGGTTCTGGCTTCATTAATGGGTTTGGCATTAGCCAGCAGTCTGGCTAAGCCTTCGGTTTGCTGAATATTTTTCCACAGATTTTCTGCCGCTGATAAGCTGGCATCAAACCGCTCTTGACGGCCTACTACGCCCAGGCTGCACGTGCCGTCGCTGAATGGGATTAACCAGAACCAGATATCCGGCAGACTGGAATGTACCGTAATCAGGATTTTATTACGGTCGAAGTCAGGGTCAGAAATATTGTCTTCGATATGGCAGAAATTCGCCTGCCGCACTGGAAAATCAGAAGGGTATTCCAGATCCAGCAATTTTGGCAGAGTACGGCCAAAACCACTGGCATCCAGCAGAAAGGCTGCACTTACCTGATACTGTTTTCCTTGCTCTGTGCGGATATCCAGCACAACGGTTTGCTCATCTGGATAGCTTACTGCTTCAACGGTTTCGCCGTAGCGGATTTCAACCCCTTGTTCTGCCGCGGCATCTGCCAGCAGTTTGTCAAAGGCCGCCCGTTTTACCTGAAAAGTGGTACCGGGGCCGTCAGAAAATTTCTGGGTAAAATCGAATTCGGTATGCTGATCACGTTTCAGAAATGCGGCACCATTTTTAAACTGAAAGCCATGCTCAGCAGCGCCCTGTTCCAGTGCGTCAACCAGCCCGGCTTCGGCCAGAAACTGCATACAGTGTGGCAGCAGGCTCTCGCCAATAGAAAAACGCGGAAAGTGCTGCTTTTCAATACACAGCACTTTTTTTCCTGCTTTGGTCAGCATGGCTCCGGCACAGGCACCTGAAGGGCCTGCCCCAATAATGACTACATCAACGTGTTCCATCAGTAACCTCATGTTTTACACTGATACGACTGATCAGCGGCGCCAGTATGGCGGCCGGTATAACCCCCAGAAATACCGCCAGACCGAATGCAGCAATTGCCGGGGTCTGGCTGAATCCTAATATGCCAAATGCCAGACTGCTGGTCAGTGCTGACAGAATAACGGCTTTAACCACCTCGGCTTTAGGCAAGGCGGAGGAAAAAAAGATGGCGTAATCGAGCGACAGTGCCATCACCAGTAAAGCGGCGACCAGATGAAAAAGATTCAGCTGCACCTGAATAAACTGTGATAACAACAAGCTTGAGCTGACCACACTAAGCAGAAACAATACTGTTGCAGTGGCTTTACCAATACCCAGCCGCCAGCTGAGCAGTACCGCAGAGATGACCAGCGCCAGTGCTATCCAATACAGCAATTGGCTGCGGATTTTACTGATACTGTTACTGGCATCGGCAACCGGGTCAAACCAGTAGACGCCTGAGTAGTGTTGCAGCTGAGCTTCTAGCTCGGCAACCGGATGATGAATACCCTGCAGGAAAATCAGGCTGGCCTGCTGGTTAGCCAGTGGTACCAGATGCAACTGGCTGAACAGCGGTAGTTTATCCGGTGTCAGCAATAACGCTGGTGCTGTGGGCGCTGCCAGTTGCAGCTGTGCCAGATACTGCTGAATGTCGTCTGTCTGATAGGCCTGTTGCAGCAGGCCGCTAATCTGTTGCTGTCTGGCCTGGGAAGGCACTTTTGCCGACAGGGCCTGCCATTTATCCAGCCAGCCCTGTTGTTGCCATTGCTGTAGTAATGGTTGTAGCTGTTCTTCCTGCTGTAGCAGTTGTTCTGCGGTTTCGCCCAGTACAACCAGAAAGCGGCTTTCCCATTGCTGGCCGCTTAATTGCAGTACTTGTTTTTCCTGTTCCAGTAGTGCAGGCGGGCTTTGGGTAAAGGTGCGGACATCATCGCTGAACTGTAGCGTTAACAGCAAAGCTGAGGTTGTTGCGGTGGCAAATACAACCAGTAATGCAGCCGCCATTTTGGAGGAAATACGATTGGCAGTATTGGCTACAGATTGACACAGCCATTCCAGCCAGCGGCTGGTGTTTAACTGGCCTGCGTTCATCAATACCGGGAATAGCAGCCTGACGGTCAGGTAAGCCGCAGTTAAACC
>CAZXTH010000407.1:0-3206 GCA_964643585.1 uncultured Pseudoalteromonadaceae bacterium | reverse complement strand
GGTGGTGGCACAGCGCAATTTGTGTCGCGCCCAGTTCTTTGGCTGTGCGGTACAGGATGCCACGGCGTAATCTTGAGCAGAGTGAGCAGGTGGTTTTACCCTCGGGGATTTTTTCTTTTACGATAGAATAAGTATCTTCAGTAACAATTTTAAAATCAACGCCGATGCCGGTCAGGTAAGAAGGCAGTACATCTGCCGGAAAACCAGGCTGTTTTTGATCCAGGTTAACGGCAATAACGGAAAAGCTGACAGGGGCCGATTGCTGCAGATTAAGCAGAATATCCAGCAGGGTATAGGAATCTTTACCGCCAGACAGGCAAACCATAATTTTATCGCCTTCTTCAATCATCTTGAAATCGGCAATAGCCTGCCCGACACCGCGGCGCAATTTTTTGTGAAGCTTATTCAGGTTGTACTGTGCTTTGGCCTGTGCTGCATGAGTCATAAAAAATCTACACCCTAGCGAAAAATGGCGCACATTATAACGAAGACTACGTTAATGCCAAAGCACTGTACTGAAAACTTATGATTTCTCCAGCGGACAAACAAAGTTTTCTGGTTTGACGGCCAAAACATCACTGTCCAGCCGGTCAATAACATGCTCAGCGGTATTACCGATAATTGCAGCAGATAGCCCTGTGCGGCCAACAGTACCAAGTACTACCATTTCTACATCCAGTTTTCTGGCTGTGCTTGGAATAACGTCTTCCGGCATACCTTCCTGTACATGGGTACGCTCCGGTGGAATACCAAAACTCCTCGCCAGTTCATTAGCTGCTTCAATATGGTGACGTTTGATTCCGTCATTGTATTCCTGCGGGTTAAACTCAGGAATTTCGATAGCAATATTAACTGGTGTACCTGGGTAGGCATTTACCAGATGTACCGTACCGTCGAGTAACTGGGCAATATACTGGGCTGAAGTGATAATTCTGTTGTTCAGCGATTTATGGTGTTCCTGTTCACTACCGGCATTGACAGCTGCCAGAATGTTGCCTTGTGGCGGCCAGTCATGTTCTTTTACCAGCAGTACCGGGCATGGGCATTTACGCAGTACATGCCAGTCTGTCGGGGTAAAAATAACGGATTTGAGTACGTCATGTTTGTGTGTGCCTTTAATGACCAGATCGTAATGATCTTCCAGAACGGCAGTGACGATAGCTTCAAACGGGCGGTTGTTCCAAACCACCTTGATATCGATATCCAGACCTTTTGCCTGAGGAGCATTAATATACTCATGCACCCAGCGTTCACGGTCACGAATCACCGCCAGCCGCATCGACTCGCGTTCATCTCCGGACAGCATGGTTGTCATCTCATAAGAAAAATCATACACAGACAGAAATGCGGTTAGTTTACAGGGTTGGCGTTTAGCCAGATTAATAGCCCGCTGTAAGGCTTTCTGATCATCTGTGGTTGGGTCAAGAACCACCAGAATCTTATTGTATTTCGACATAAGAACTCCGTTTATTGTGCAATACGCTCTAGTAAGTGTAGTCAAAATAACCGGTTCTGTAACAAACAACCTTGTGCTGAATCAATAAAGGAAGAGTGACGGACTGGGTATTTCTGAAATCGAAAGTGAGGCAATAGAAGGTATTAAGGTAAAGCCGGTATAGGTCAGAAGGAGGAAAAAGCTGCAGCCGCTGCTAGTACAGCGGCTGATATCATACCGGTTAGTGGCAGTTTGCTGAACCGGACAATGTTGTCAGGGCGTCAGAATCTATAATCGTAATCAGTTTGCCTTCTACTTCAACTAACTGGTCTTTATGCAGTTTGCTGAGTAAACGGCTAATCGTTTCAACTGTAAGCCCCAGATAATTGCCAATGTCGCTACGGGTCATCGTGAGCCTGAAAGCTTTATCAGAGAATCCCCGGCTGCCGTAGCGCTGGGCCAGATGCAGTAGGAATGTCGCCAGCTTTTGCTCAGCAGTTTTGCGATTGAGTAACAACAACATTTGTTGATCTGACTGGATATCCTGGCTCATCAGACGCATCATCTGCTGGCGCAGGCGCGGCAGTTGATCAAGCAGCAGTTCCAGATTGTTGAACGGGATTTCACAAATCATTGCTGTTTCAAGTGCTTCACCATAGCTGGGGTGAATCTGGCTATTGATGGCATCAAAACCGATAACATCGCCAGGTAAGTGAAAGCCGGTAATCTGTTGTTCACCCTGTTCTGTCAGAGTAAACGTTTTGAAGGAGCCTGTGCGGACAGCATAAAGTGATTTTAGCGGCTGGCCGGATTCGAACAGCATGTCACCTTTATGTAACGGGCGTTTGCGCTGGATAATATCATCCAGCTTGGTAAGTTCCTGTGAGTTCAGAGTAAAGGGTAAGCAGAGCTGACTGAAGCCACAATCCTGACAGTTAATGGATGAACGGCCTAACATGTCCTGTCCTTGTTTTATTATGATACTGCTAGCTTAAGAAACTAGCCTGGTTAACGCAAGCCAAATTGTGTAACAAGCGTAAATAGCCAGTAGTATTGCTGCGCTAAGGCGTACCTGCGGATGATTTTTAATGTGGCTTAATTTACTGGCTGCGCTGCCAAACAGTAACATCGCCGGCAATGTTCCGGCTCCGAATGCCAGCATGAGTGAAGCTCCTGCTGTGGCACTGCCACTGGCAAGGCTCCAGCTTAGGGTACTGTATACCAGTCCGCATGGCAGCCAACCCCAGCACAGGCCATAAGCATAAGCACGGGGCAGGGAGTTTAACGGTAAAAAGCGTCGGCTGAGAGGTTGAACAATTTTCCAGAGATTGCGCCCGCCACGCTCCAGCCAGGTTAGTCCAAACCACAGACGGGCAACATACAATGCCATCATCAGTAACAGTATACCTGCCAGCAATCGTAGCCACAGCATAGATATGCCGGCCAGCGACATGGCTGTAACACCAAAGTAGCCAACCAGAGCACCAAGCAATCCATAAGTGGTTAAGCGTCCGGCACTCAGTAATATCTGTAACAGCAGTTTACGGTGAAACGGCAGGTTTGGCATTGCCATTTGTAACGCTGCAACAATACCTCCGCACATCAGAATACAATGGCTGCTGCCCAAAAAGCCGATCAGCAATGCGGACAGCAGATCAGCAGCCATTATTTATCCTGTTTTGGGGTATCTGTTTTGCCTGTTTCTTCAGGTTTGCCTTCATCAAACAGAATGCTGAAGCCTTCTTTATCCAGATCTTCAAATTGTCTGGTT
>CAZXTH010000406.1:2030-3211 GCA_964643585.1 uncultured Pseudoalteromonadaceae bacterium | reverse complement strand
TGAGTAAGGTGATGGATGCGAAACCTTAACTGAACGGCATTAATACCATACCAGTGCTTTAAGGGTTGTCGATCCTGGGCTAAAAAAATAAAACCGCAGCGTGTCGGCCAAAACACGCTACGGTTTTCATGATACGTCGTGATTTAATAAGCTACAGTAAAACGGCGGTTCGTATGACGTGGGTTTTCTGCTTCATCCAGCATTGCCACAGCATAATCGCCATTAGAAATTTTACTGTTACCTGCCGCGTCCATCACCAGATGATCTTCACCTAAGCGGAATTTTCCGGTTTTCTCGCCAGGGAAAATTTCGGCCGCAGGTGACAGGAAGCTCCAGCTAACATCTGATTGCTGTTTCAGCAACGCCAGCGCTTCTGCTGCGCCTTCAGCTGTACCACGGTATTCTGCCGGGAAGTCTGGGCTGTCCAGCAAACGGCTGCCATCAGGCAGTAATAATGTGGCGGCACCACCCACTACTAACAAACGTGGTACTGCGGCTTCTTTTGCTGCCGCCAGAATGGATTTAAAGCCTTTTACATAATACTCACGTACATCAGACTGGGCATGACCACTAAACGCGGCAATTACTACCGCTGCGCCTTTTAAGGCCGCCGCCAGCGCCGCAGTATCCAGCACATCGACACCTGACACTTCCAGACCTGGCTTTGCCGCCACACGCTCCGGACGGCTGACTAATGCTTTAACCTGATGGCCACGGGCCAATGCTTCTGCGGTCAATGCTGAGCCAATAAAACCTGAGGCACCAATAATTGCAACTTTCATTTTTACTCTCCGTATTTAGTCAACGGTTCTTAGTATGCACCTGGCATTACCAATGAAAAATAAGCTAATATGCAATTCACTGTTTTTAAATTTAAAACAATATGCAACGTGATATTGATCTGAACAGCCTGGAACTGGTACAGGCGCTGGCTCAAGCTGGCAGCTTTACCGCTGCCGCTGAACAGCTGGGCTGCAGTAAAACCCGCATCAGCTTGCAACTGAAAGCGCTGGAGCAGCAACTGGGTGTCGCCCTGTTCCGCCGCACAACCCGCCAATTGAATTTGACTACCGCCGGAGAACAACTGGTTGCAGAATGTTTTCCGCTGCTGAATCAATTACAGCAGTCATTGCAGCAACTGCAAACAGCCGATCAGATCCTGCAAGGTAAACTGGTAATCA
>CAZXTH010000406.1:0-2020 GCA_964643585.1 uncultured Pseudoalteromonadaceae bacterium | reverse complement strand
GGTTGAACTGCGCAGCAGCGATCAGGTGAAAGATCTGATTAAAGAAGGTATTGATTTATCTGTAAGAATTGGCTGGCTGAAAGACTCCAGCCTGGTCGCCAGAAAACTGGGCCAATTTGAGCAGTGGTTACTGGCTTCACCGGCATATTTGCAACAGCATGGCACACCTCAGACAGCAGCAGAACTCAGCAACCATGAGTTTATCGCCTTTACCCAGCTTAATGCACCACTGCACTGGACACTGACTCATCATGGCGTAAACCACACGGTATCGCTGCAATCCTCTTTAAGCACCGGTTCTACCCATACACTGACAGCACTGATGAAAGCCGGAGCAGGTATCGGTATTCTGCCACATTACGGTGCTATTCCTTTGCTGGAAAATGGAGAGCTAGTCAGGCTGCTGCCGGCATGGCAACTGCCCGGTGGCGGAATTTATGCGGTTTATCCGCCGGGAAGCTACCGCCCGGCCAGAGTACGGGCCTTTGTCAGCTTTTTGCAGCAATTTATTGCAGAGTCAGCATAGGAACTGCTGGTGGAGTTTTGTGCACTCGAAAGCCGTTATTAAAACGGCAAGCCGACAAAAGCCCCGCGGTTGCGTTTTGCTACAGCCTGCATAAACGCCGCAAATTGCATGGCATCACCGCCATTCGGGCGGTAAAAACCGATACCATGAATTCTAAACCGCGGGTTGCCCTGAGCATCAGCATTACGCTTGGTAATATCGCTGACAATCGCATCCAGATTAGATGGCCGGTAATCGTCGCCAAATACATATAAGCTGACTTTACCGGTTTCTTTTTTATATAAATCAATCGCCCGGCGGATCCCGATCTCCGGTGCACTGCCGCCACCGGTAAAGTTTTTCATCCGGTCGATAGCCCGTTGCCGCATAGAGGCAGAATCGTTGAGCCAGCGCCCTTCCTGACCGGGGTACATAAAGTTACCGTCAGCCGCAATAATCTGAAAACCTTTCATCTGCGGATGATTGACCAGAATATCATTCACCACCCGAATCACATCGTTCCATTTATTGCCGTAAACCATCGAACCGGAGTTATCAATGACAAAGATCACATAATCAGCGTCTGTCGGTATGCCCCCGACTTCATCTCCCGGTTTATCGGTAGAAGACGGAACATTCAGCATCGCTGTTGCCTGGCGGATTTCTTCACGTAATGAACTGGCTTTATCCTGCAGCTGACTCAGTGTTTGCTGTGCCCGCGGAATGGAGGACTCCAGCTGTTTCAACTGTTCAGTGACCGATGCAGCTTTAGCCTGTGCCGCGGCATATTGCTGCTGTTTATCTGATAATGCGCCTTGTAGTTGCTCTGTCATTTTTTGCGCAGCCAGTACCTGATCAATCAGGGTGCTTAAATTAGCCGGGCCCATTTCGGTATCGCTGTCACCGTTTTTAGCCAGTAATACCAGTAAAATAACTGCGCCGAAGGCACAGGAAATCAGATCCAGAAATGACAGGCTGAAAATCTCCACCGGTGGCCGTTTAATTCGCCGCATTATGGCCACTCCTTAGCCGGTGCCAGAAAGGTGCCCTGTGTCACCTGTGTCCAGCTCCAGTACATGGCTGACGCATAGGGATCACCATCAATCGGCAGTAAAATCACATGCACGGTCAGCCCCTGCCCGGCACGTTTGACCGTTTCAATCAGCAGTTCCTGACGGCATTCTGATGAAATAGACTTTTTGGTGCTCAGCAAGCCTCTGCAACGTACACCCAACCCATCGCCCAGTGTTGGCAACCCATCGGTGATCAGATAAACATCGGTTACTGCCGGATGTACTTCTCTGAGCTTTTGTAGCCCTACCTGCAAGTTAGTACCACCTGACGGTACAATTTTTCCGATATCCCGCACGATAGCCGACATCGATTCAGACACCTGTGCCGAGCTGGCAGGCCGTAATCCCAGAGCGGTCGCCTGTTCAGAAAAAGCCACCACCGTCACCCTGGATTCTTTCGGCAAACGGGCAAGCAGCCACTGTGCGACACGGCGGGTTCGCT
>CAZXTH010000405.1:0-3216 GCA_964643585.1 uncultured Pseudoalteromonadaceae bacterium | reverse complement strand
CCCTTGGTTTCTGGTAACGCTGGCAGACGGCACCTGCCAGTAAAGAGCCGGCAAAACCGCCTAGTCCAGCAACGGTCACTATCCAGCCAACGATATCATTACTGTTTCCAATCAATAACATAGGGCGGAAGAGTACATGCACAGTACCTTGCAAGAAAGTGACACAGCAGGCTGCGATCAAAATGACCCGCAATGCACCGTGCCGACGGACGTACTGGAAACCGAATACCAGTTGTTGCCAGAGGCCGTCACTTTTAATTTTCACATCATTACTTTGGTTTTCCGGTCGATAGGCGAACTTACTAACCAACAGGGTATAAGCAGAAAAGAAGTAACAAAGCATATTGCTCAAAATGACATTTTCAATGCCGAAGGTATCCAAAATCACCACGCTAATCAGCGGAACGACGATAGCGGTGGTATTAATACCGAGCTGGATCAGTCCGCTGGCCTTTTCATAAAAAGGCTTGCTTACCAGCAGCCCAATAGAAGCGGTGTAGGAGATTTGGTGAACGACACCAAACAAAGCAATCAACGGGGATACACCAATGATCCAATATTGGTCAAGCTGCTCTGTCTGAGCCAACACATACAGATATGCTGAAGTAATAAATAATCCGGCTTCGCAAAACAACATTAATGCCCGCCTGGAATATTTATCCACCAGAATACCGGCTACCGGCATGAATATCATTGCCGGTAATATCTGCGCAACCATCACCAGACCGAATAATGTGACGGAGCCCGTTTGATTGAATAACCAGATCCCCAAAGCAAACTGGGTTAGCTGAGAACCAAATGCAGAAAGCGTTTGTCCCTGCCAGACCCGCATAAAATCACTGAAATGTTTTAGTTTGGTTTGTACTTCCTGACTCATGATTGACCTGCGTTAAAATGATTCAATTGTTGACTGACTGCCTTAATCACTTCCGATAAATAAGGAGGTCTCAGTAAAGTGAAATGGCTGGCCTGCGTGACTTCCGTCAGCACCACAGTAGTGGCCAAACGGCGAGCGTGTTTTGCATGTAACCGGCGCAGTTCACTGTGTTCGTTAACACTGTCGATATCGGCAGAACCGGTTGCACTAACATAGTGCAGGTAAGGCAAAATAGTATGCTCCGCAGCCAACTCACTGACATAGGCCCGGCTGACGACCATGTTGGTGACAATCTGCTGTCGTAACTCGTCGGTTGATACATCCTGCAACGCAGACAGCTGTTCTAGCTGAAAAGCCTGATCAAACTGCTGACGCAATGACAGATCGCTGCCCAGTTGCCGACAAATCATCGCCAGTTGAGCCGACACATCCCCCTGACTTTGCAGTTGTTGCCAGATTCCTTGTTGCGGTACCAGCCCCGAATCAAGTGCGCCGACATAGCCGACAGCCCGACCGGTCTGACGCAACTGCCGAGCCATTTCAATAGCCAGCAAACCACCCATAGACCAGCCCAGAAGATGGTGTACTCCAGCCAGATACGGCTGTAACGCAGTCAAGTACTGCCGAGCCAGTTCAGCAATAGCAACCACCGCAATCTGGCCTGTCATCGCCTGCGGTTGAGCGACTGCTAAAATCCGACAGCCGGCAGGGAATAGCTCGGCCAGTTGCCGGTACGCCGTAATGTCGCCTTCCACCGGATGCAGTAACACCAGGGTCGGGTCCGTCGGCTCACCGGCCCGCAGCTCAAGTATCAATTCCTGTGATGGGCTAGCAGTAGTTTGCTGCAACAAGGCCTTCGCTTGCTGCCTGACCGTCACCAGCTCAAACAAACGACGGACCCGCCACTGACAGTCGAACTTTTGCCTGATCAGACCAGCCAGCCGGACGGCCAGCACAGAGTTGCCGCCCTGGCTGAAAAAGCTGGTTTCCACACAAAGAGCAGCAGCATTAGTTTGCAACAGCTGTGCCCATAGCTGACACAACAACAGCTCTGTCGGATTAGCCGGTACTACCTGGCTATTACTGACATCAGCAGACACGGCAGGTAGCGCCCGGTAATCCACTTTGCCGTTGGCGCTCAGCGGTAAAACATCCACCTGAACCAGCAACTCCGGGATCAGATGTGCAGGCAACAGAGTCGCCAGCCTGGTTTTGATCTGGTCGGCCTGCCAGTCCGAATTGCTGCAGACCAGCCAAGCGACCAGCGACTCCCGGTCTGCCAGTTTTTTTACTGCCGCCTGACAAATTGGTGCGATTTGACACAAAGCTGCTTCGATTTCACCGACTTCAACCCGGAAACCACGCAGTTTGATTTGCGTATCCTGTCGGCCGAGAAACAACAGTGCGCCACGTCGCCGCCGCACCAAATCGCCGGTGCGATAACAATGCTGGTACTCTGCGTGCACCGAAAACGGATTTGGCACAAATTTCTGCGCTGTCAAAGCAGCCTGATTCAGATAACCATCGGTGACACAAACACCACTGAGCCAAAGCTCGCCGATAGCGCCTTCCGGCTGTAGCTGCCCTTCGGCGCTAACCACATAGGCTTTGGTATTGCTCATCGGCACGCCGATAGGTAATACAGCAGCAGATTCAGTTGCCAGACGTTCAGGGTGGTCAGTCAGCGGCCACCAGGTACTGCCGACTACTGTTTCGCTAGGACCGTAATGATTGATGATCCGGCTGGACGGAAATATTGCTGCCAAAGCCCGAGCATCTGCCGTTTTGAACGCTTCACCACCAATGACAAAACAATGCCGGGCCTGACTTGACCAGCCAGCCGGCAGCAAAGCCAGCAATCCTTGCACATGCGACGGTGTCATCCTCAGCAGTACAGGTGCGTCGTATTGCTCCTGTAACAGCTCAGCAGCACTTTCAATCACATCCGGGCCCGGCAACAAACGGACACAGCCGCCTGCCATCAACGGCAGCAACAACGCCGGTACCGAGATATCAAAACAAGGAGAAGTGATAAGCCAGGAACCGGTCAGGCCGGACGGCTGGTAATAGTGTTGCAACGCAAAAGCGCAATAGTCGGCCAGGCCCCGATGCGGCACCTGCACCCCTTTCGGTGCGCCGGTGGAACCTGAGGTATAAATCAGATAGGCCAGTTCAGCGCCGGTCAGACTGGCATAGTGCAGCGCCGGTGCTGCCGATAGTGCCCCGCTCAGCCGATCCAAGCGGATTTGTGGCAAACTCACCGCAGCCGGTACTGTGACGTCTGCATCGCACACCAGCACCGTCGCCTGACTATCCTGCAGGATCTGGCACACTCGCTC
>CAZXTH010000404.1:0-3218 GCA_964643585.1 uncultured Pseudoalteromonadaceae bacterium | reverse complement strand
GGCGGCGGTGAAGTATCATGGGTTCCGGCATTGGCCTGTCTGTTTCCAAAGCACTGGTCGAGGCAATGCATGGGCGTATTTCAGTCCAGAGTGAGTTGAACCGGGGAAGTGCTTTTACGGTATTATTGCCATCTGAGCTGATGGCTGAGCCTAAACAGAATGTGCTGGTGAGTTGCCCGGCATTGACCGTATTGCTGATAGAAGATGTGCCGCTGAACGCAGAAATTGCTATCAGTTTGCTGGAACAGCGTGGACACACCGTTATTCATGCTGAAACCGGTGAGGATGCGCTGGCATTTCTGGAAACGGAAGATGATATTGATCTGGTGCTGCTTGATATGCAATTGCCTGATATGAGTGGTGATCAAATTGCCCGTTATATCCGCAGCGAAGAGCACCTGGCTGCGATGCCGGTAGTTGTACTCAGTGCGAATGTCCGCAAAGCGGAAGAGCAGCTTGCCAGCATACGGATAGATGGCGCATTGGCCAAGCCTATCAATACCACTGTACTTGATCAGTTACTGCTAAAACTGTTTGCTCCGAGCGCCTTATCTGCACAACAAAAAAATGTCCAGCCTGAAGTGCTTAATAACCCGGAACAAGAACTGGACATGGTTGTGCTGAATGATTATCTGGGCTCTATAGGTAAAGAAGCTATGGCTCGTAGTGCCAAGGTGTTTGCCCGTTTATTACCCGGCTATGTCAGCGAATTAAAAAGTGCTATGACTGCACAGGACTGGATAGTCTTTCGTGAAGCTGCACATAAGCTAAAAGGTGCTGCCGGTTCGGTTGGCTTGCAGTGGGTACAACAGAAAGCTAAATGGCTGGAGCAGGAAGTAGCTGAATGGGATGAGCTGGAACAACAGCTAGATGAGCTACATAAAAAAGCAGAGCAGCATATAGCTGCTCTGCATGAAGTGATAGATAACTACTGAAAACTTACTTTTCCAGAGTTCCTACGAAGCGGTAGCCTTCACCGTGGATAGTGCTGATTAATTCAGGGCTGTCCACGTCTGATTCAAAGTGTTTTCTGATACGACGGATAGTAACATCTACTGTACGGTCATTCGGGCGCAGATCACGGCCAGTCATATGACGAATCAGCTGCTCGCGGGTGAAAATTTTGCCCGGAGTATCCAGCATCAGGCGAAGTGCACGGTATTCGCCTTTTGGCAAACGACGGGCAACACCTTTTGGTGATGTCAGGTTGCGGCTGTTTTCATCCAGAGTCCAGCCATTGAATTTCACAACGCTACGGTGCTCTTCTACTACTGGCTGAGCTACAGTACGGCTTAACAGATTACGTGCACGAATTGTCAGTTCACGTGGGTTAAATGGTTTGGTCAGGTAATCGTCTGCACCAATTTCCAAACCCAGAATACGGTCAACTTCACTATCACGCCCGGTTAGAAAAATCAGGCCGATATTTTCTTTCTGGCGTAGTTCTCTTGCCAGAATCAGGCCGTTTTTACCAGGCAGGTTAATGTCCATCACCACCAGGTTTACTTTGTTTTCGGCCAGCTGGCGGTTCATTTCTTCGCCATTTATTGCTTCGATAACATCATAACCTTCACCCTGAAACAGGCTTACCAGATTATGACGGGTAACTTCTTCATCTTCAACGATGAGGATTACAGGTGTTTGCATGGAATTAAACCTTATGTGAATTTTTTGAAGTTTAGCACATTCTTAAGTTTTATAGATGGCGCAATTTTGTCAAATAATGACCAATTATAACTCACCCCTCTAATTGTTAACAAGTTTTCTGTTAACAATTAGAGGTAACTGATATTTATGAGTGTGTGGGTGTTATAAAGTTCATATAAATCATTATTTTAGTTATATTTTTGAAGTGATATATTTTATTGTGAAACACGGAAAAATTGCAAAAACAAGGGCTTAGACCTTCATTTTGCGGTAAAGCCCCATTGAGTAGCGATGAAAATATTGAAAAGCAAATTATGCCGGATAGCAGCTACATTTAATAATGTGGGCTGCGAACAATAACAGGAAAATCTATTTTAATTTCTATGCCGTGGCCAAGAGTACTATCGAGCTGAATTTTACCATTCAATGCCTGAGTCACAAGGTTATAAACCAGGTGCATACCCAATCCGCTGCCGCCTTCACCACGTTTAGTGGTAACGAAAGGATCAAAAATCCGTTTTTTAATCGCTTCAGGCACACCTGCACCATTATCGGAATAGAATAACAAACAGCGGTTATTATTTATTGTGACAGTGATATGTATTTCACCCTGTTCTTTTTGATCGAAAGCATGGATGAGGCTATTCATTATCAGGTTAATTAATACCTGATTTATTGCTCCGGGCTTACTGTCAATTTCCAGCTCTTCCGGACAATCAATGATAACCTGATGCTGTGTTTTTTTCAGGTTCGGTCGTAACGACAGTAAGACTTCGTTAATCAGTTGCAGCATATTAAACTGACGGCGATTGTCATTGGATTGATCTACTGCAACCCGTTTAAAACTGTTTATCAACGCTGCCGCCCGTTCCAGATTGCGGTAAATAATCGCCAGATTTTCTCCGCTTTCTTCCAGAAAGCGGGATAGCTGAGATGAAGTTAGTTTTTTCTCATCGTAGGCTTTCTGGATATCAGCCAGTTTATCCTGCAGCAATGTTGAGGCTGTAACTCCCAGTCCGATTGGGGTATTAACCTCATGAGCTACTCCGGCAACCATTTGCCCGAGGCTGGCCATTTTTTCTGTTTCAACAATCTGGTTCTGATACTGATGCAGAGTTGCCAGCGTATTCAGCAGCTCCTGATTTGAAGATTTCAGTGCGTCAGTGCGATCTTCCACTTTTTGTTCCAGTTCCTGGTTAAGCTGCCTGATCTCCTGTTCAGCCTGTTGCAGTTTGTTTATTTGCTGTTCAATACGATCAAGCATGGAATTAAATGCCCGGCCCAGCATGTTGAGTTCTTTGATATTGGTTTCCGGTGCTCTGATATGAAAATCTTTACGACGGGCAACTTGCTGAACTACAGAGAGTAAAATTTCGATTGGTGAAGTAAAACGTCGTTGTAATCTGCTGCTGATAGAGAATGCAACGCTTAGTGCAACGAGAGCTATCAGGATATCAAACAGGATCTTGGTTTGCAGATAGCTGTTCATATCCTCCTGACCTGCTCTTACATAGACATAGCCCAGTAATTTTCCGTCCTGCTCTATGCGTTTGCTCATTTCTATATAGTCA
>CAZXTH010000403.1:1844-3242 GCA_964643585.1 uncultured Pseudoalteromonadaceae bacterium | reverse complement strand
CGGCTACGGGATATTCTGGCCGCTGCTGTGTTGCCAGTGGGGCGGGCTGAGGATTTACGTGATGCTTTTGAAGTGATTGCGATGGTGCGGATCCGCCATCAGGCGCTGGCACTGCAGGCAGGTGAGGAGCCGGACAATAATGTATTACCAGAGCGGCTGTCGGAGTTTGAGCGTAAAAACCTGAAAGAAGCGTTTCAGGTATTAAGTAATGCCCAGAAATACCTTAAATACCGCTATCAGTCGGTCCGGATCTGAAGGTAGGTTATGCTTTATCTGGGAAAACCTTCAGCAGAGAAACCGCCCGCAACAGATTGGCCTGCCGTTTACCGGCAACTGGCTGAAAGCAGCCGTCATCCGTTGCTAAAGCAATTTTACCATAGCGGTATGGTGGCAGCAGAGACACCGTTGGCTGATGTGCCGCTACTGGCTATGGATTTTGAAACGACCGGGCTGAATCCGGGGCAGGATGGTATTGTCAGTATTGGTTTACTACCTATGACTTTATCGCGGATAAGCTGCTCAGCAGCAAAACACTGGATCCTGAAACCACGGTTTGAATTACGGCAGGAATCGGTGGTGATTCACCGGATTACCCATTCTGATATTGCCGCCGCACCTGATTTACTGAGTATCTTACCGGAGTTACTGCAACTGATGGCGGGCAGAGTGATGGTTGTGCACCACCGTGGGGTTGAACAGAATTTCCTGAATGCGGCATTAAAGCTGAGGCTACAGGAGGGTATCTGTTTTCCGGTTATTGACACTATGGAACTGGAAAGCCGCTTGCATCGGGTAAAACCTTTAGGATTCTGGGCCAGTGTATTTGGCCGGCAACAGGTATCCGTAAGGCTGGCTGACAGCCGTAGCCGGTATAACCTGCCTGCTTACCGGCCGCACCATGCGGTAACTGATGCCCTGGCCTGCGCCGAACTGCTGCAGGCTCAGGTAGCTGACCGCTTTACCCCACAGAGCCCAATAAGTGAGCTGTGGATTTAGCTGCACTCCATCATCAAAGATCAACAGCCCCTAGTACCGACCATAGCATTTTCAGGCTGAGCAGCATCAGCAGGATCCCAAAGACTTTTTTCAGTGTACCAACCGGCAGCTTGTGTGCCAGCCTGGCACCGAGTGGAGCGGTAAAAAAACTGGCAACAGAAATCAGTAATACACCTGGCAAATACACCAGCCCGACAGCATAGGGAATGTTCAATCCATCATGGCTATTTAGCAGATAGCCCAGCGTGCCGGCGATAGAAATAGGCAGCCCGACAGCCGCAGAAGTGCCGATGGCTTTTTTCAGATCGATGTTACGCCAGGCCAGATAAGGTACAGTCAGTGAACCGCCACCAATGGACACAATGGCTGAAACAGCTCCGATACCGGAACCCACTGCTGCTA
>CAZXTH010000403.1:0-1834 GCA_964643585.1 uncultured Pseudoalteromonadaceae bacterium | reverse complement strand
GCTGCTAGCTCGGTATTGCTGGCGGTTTTGCCTCCGCCTTGTGGTTGCTTATTCCGCAACATATTAAACGCGACATAGCCCATAAACAGGGCAAAGAAAATTGCCAGATACAACGAGCTGATCCGGGCCGCCAGAAAGGTTGCCAGAAAGGTTCCGGCTATTACACCCGGTGCCATCGCTTTTACTACTGGCCAGATTACGCCGCCGCGGCCATGATGGGCTTTCATGCTGGACAGCGATGTCATGACGATTGAAGCCATTGACGTGCCCAGTGCCAGATGTACTACATAGTCAGCAGAAATGCCCTGCGCCAGAAAAATGCTGGTCAGTAACGGTACCATAATACCTCCGCCACCAATCCCCAGCAGACCGGCCATAAAGCCAGCAAAAGCCCCTAATAAGATAAAGGCAGCCAACCATTCAACAGCCATGATTTAAACTCCGGTGTAAAAGACAGGAACTGTCTTTAGTAGTAAAGATACGCAGGGCTTTACCTTATCATACTAGTGATAAAAATTAACCTTCCCTGTCAGGTAATACCGTTCACTTAAGCAGGAGTCAGCTTACTCTAAGCTAACCGTTGGAGCCCTGGATGGGCTGACAAATTCGTCAGGAACGAATTTGAACAGCTCTGCTGGCCCGTAAGGGTGAACTTCATGGATGAAGTTTATAAACCGAGCCCCCATGGAAGGGTTTACGGCGTGTTAGTGTGAGTAAGGTGATGGATGCATCACCTTAACTGATCGGCATTATCCCTGTCAGGGGCTTTTATCCGTAACTGAAACTGTCCGGCTGGCAGTGCTGCAGGCAAAATGCCTGCCTGCAAGTTTTGCAGTAGTATTGTTGGATTGTAACTGCAACTGACTTGCTGATCATCACCGCTGGTCATGGCCCGGATAGCGGCTGTTTCGCAGGCAAGAATATCTGCCAGGTAAAGTTGTTCCGGTAGTTGTTGTTGCAGAAATTTGCTGAAATGCAGGGCTTCTTCGGCAGCAAACGGATGCGGCAGAGTTTGCTGGCAATAATGTGTAAGCAGTTGCTCAGTTGCTTCCTTCCCCAATTGTAACCGTAGCAGACGGTAACTGAGTGTGAGCAAATCGGTAATGGCTCCGGTTCTGACGCTGGAAGCCAGTTGTTGCAGTATTGGTATGGCAGGTTCGCTAGTAAACTCAGCCAGAGGAGAGGCAACCAGGCGATTGTTCATCAGGCTGGCCAGCTGATGTTCCCATAGCTGCTGAGGCGGAGCTGGCATTGCAGGTGATATCCCGGTGTGGGTTGTGATTGCAGCAGGCTGTTGCAGCGTTCGCTGCCGTTGCCGCCAGAGCTGCTGTAACTGTTCTAACTGCCATAACAGGTTGTCGGTGGTTAAACCTTTCTCGATCAGATAGCCGGGGATAATCTCAAAAATGATGGCTTTTACCTGACTGAAATGCGGTAGCCATTGGTGGCACAGCTCCAGTAACTGCGGGGGAACTAACCCTGAATGAGCATCCAGCCAGTAGCCTTGATAGGGCTCACCGCCAGCAAGATGAATTTCCCATACTCTGTCTGGTGGCAGACTGGCCAGTACTTCGCTGACTGGCTGCCGGCCATTCAGTTCATTGCACCACAGGTTATGCAAATCCAGCAGAATGCCGCAGTCTGCCTGTTCTGCAACCTGGGCCAGAAATTCACCATCCGGTATTTCAAACGGCTGTGGTTTCAGGTAACTGGGGGTATTTTCAAAAGCAAAAGGTACGGGCAATTTAGCTTTAAACTGTTGGATTGTAGCCACAGCGCGTTGCAGGGTTTCCGGTGTTTGCAAGGGTGCCAGCTGATAGCCAGTGTTGTAGAT
>CAZXTH010000402.1:0-3245 GCA_964643585.1 uncultured Pseudoalteromonadaceae bacterium | reverse complement strand
TGGTAGCGCACTTGGTTTGGGTCCAAGGGGTCGTAGGTTCAAATCCTACATCACCGACCATTTTCTTACCCATAATTAAGATAACTTTAACTTGGTATGGGGATGCTTAATCCCACGGACTGTAAGTTAAATTCTTTCATCACCGATTATTTTGCACCTGGCTAAGGTAGCTTTGCTTGGTTTAGGAAAATTCAGCTTTAGTTTTCGTTCTGTATATTCAATTTCTCTTTCCAGCTTAATTCTGCATCTTTGTTTTTAATTCAGCTGCTTGTATGATACTTCACATTCCTTAGCGGTTACTGTATTGCTGGTCTTATGCTACCTATTCACACTGCTCATCTGACTATCCGTTATCTTACATTGGCTGATGCCGGTTTTATGCTTGAGCTGCTGAATGACCCGGGTTATATCAGGCATATTGCTGACCGTGGGATCCGCACTCTGGCGGATGCAGAACGTTATCTTGCAAATGGCCCTTTACAAAGTTATCAGCAGTATGGCTATGGCTTGTTTATGGTTGTGGAACAGGATACAGGATTACCTGCCGGGTTATGCGGGCTGATTTTCAGGCCTTATATTGGTATTCCTGATGTGGGGTATGCATTCTTACCTGCGTTTCGAGGTAAAGGGTATGCTTATGAAGCTGCCAGCGCCGTTAAAAACTGGGGACATAACCAACAGCAATTGCCGCAAATAGTGGGGATTTGCAACCGCGATAATCTTGCCTCTGTCCGTATTTTGGAACAACTAGGATTGATGTACGAAAAAGACATTGTGATACCGGATAATCAGAAAACGGTTTGCCTGTTTTCATAAAAAATCTGCTAGCAACTTTCCTCTACAGGAATGATGCCTGCCACTGCGGTGGTACTGTATGGCTATTTTTGATACAGTAAAAAGGAATCAACCAACGGAGGAGTTATGATAAATTCATCCTGGCGGCGGGTGGTGCTGAAAGTAGGCAGCGCTCTGATCGCGCCGGAGAATCATGGATGCAGCGATAAATACTTACGACCAATCGCTGAATTTATCCGGCAATGCAGAGAACAAGATATAGATGTAATTCTGGTTTCTTCAGGTAGTGTGGCGGCAGGCCGTCATTATTTCAATTTCCCGCATCAACGGGTGCCTATCGCTCTTAAGCGCGCAATGGCCGCAGTCGGTCAGAATCAGATGATGAATTTCTGGAGCAGCTGTTTTGATTTTCCCTGTGCTCAGGTATTACTGACTCATGGTGATTTGAGCGACCGGGTTCGTCATGTCAATATTCAGAATACCCTGCGCAGGTTACTTGATCATCACATCCTGCCCGTGGTCAATGAGAATGATACGATTGCAACAGATGAGCTGAAAGTGGGTGATAATGATAATCTGGCAGCTATGGTTGCAACGGTAGTTAATGCGGATGCGTTGATTATCTGTTCCGATGTATCAGGGCTTTATACTGCTGACCCTAACAAAGATGTTACAGCCCGGCTGATTCCAGAAGTGCTGCTGATTGATCAGAGCATTTATGCTTTGGCTGGCGGTGCTTCATCCAGAGTTGGAACCGGCGGTATGAGAACCAAAATTGAAGCAGCTGAAAAAGCGGCGGCTCAGGGAATTGATACCCTGATTATTGATGGGCATCAGCCGGAAAGTTTTCAGTGTATTTTAGCGGGTGAAAATCCGGGCACGATTTTTTACGGCCAGCCCAAACCTTTACCGGCTAAAAAACATTGGGTTCGTCATACACTCAGAGCCAGAGGAGAAATCTGGGTTGATGATGGTTGCATTGAAGCATTGAGACATCATGGTGCATCATTGTTATGCAGTGGTATTGTGATGGTTAAAGGTGAATTTGACTCAGGCGATGCTGTGATTGTGCGTTGTAAAGCAGGTATGCGCTCAATAGCCAAAGGAATCAGCCGTTTCAGTGCTGGCGAATTGTTTTCAATTAAAGGATTACACAGCCGGGAGATTGCCGCTTGTCTCGGGCAGCAACCGGCAGGCGCTAACGAAGTTATTCACCGCCGGGATATGATGTTACTGGAGAGAATATGAAGGATGTTATAGCAACGCAAATTGCTGCGGGGGCCGCTCAAGCTGCCCGTGCTGTTGCCCGGTTGTCTGATAAACAGAAAAATGCAGTATTGCAGAGTTTCGCTACACATATCCGGCAGGCGATACCGGATATTCTGGCGGTCAATAAAGAAGAAGTAGCGCTTGCTGCATCTGCAGGCACCAGTGCTGCCATGTTGGATCGCCTGACACTAACGCCGGAACGGATTGAGAACATTGCGGCTGCTATTGAACAATTGATCAGGCTGCCGGATCCTCTGGCTGGCAGACGGCATATAGAGCAACGGCCGAATGGCATCAATATCTATAAGCAGCGTATTCCGCTGGGTGTTATCTGTATGATTTACGAAGCCCGGCCTAATGTTACAGCAGATGCCGGTGCTTTGTGTTTTAAATCCGGTAATGCAGTGATTCTGAGGTGTGGTCGTGAAGCTATCAGAACCAGCCTGGCGATTGCGGCAGCAATGCAACAGGCACTACGACAGCATCAGTTACCAGACGAAGTCGTCACCATAGTACCGGATCCCGATCGCGACCTGATGCTGGCATTACTCAAACAGGACAACTATATCGATCTGGTCATCCCCCGTGGTGGTGAAGGATTGATTCGATTTGTTACCGAACACAGCCGTATTCCGGTGGTTCAGCATTATAAAGGTGTTTGCCATTTATATGTGGATGAGTTTGCCGATTTACAGATGGCGATAGCACTGCTGCTGAACGGTAAAGTACAACGGCCAGGTGTATGTAATGCGCTGGAAGGGCTTTTAGTTAACCGGCAGGTAGCGGCAGATTTTCTGCCCTTAGCTGCAAAAGCGCTGGCTGAACATCAGGTAGTAGTGCATGCCTGTAAGGAAAGTATGCATTATTTCAATGATGCACAGTTGATAGATGCTGCTGATTTTGGTCAGGAATATTTGGCCCCTGAAATTGCAATACGGATTGTGGATGATCTGGATGCTGCTATCAGCCATATTGAGCAGTTTGGCAGCCAGCATACAGAAGTGATTTGTACTGCTGACAGTGACCGGGCTGAAGAGTTTATCCGTCGGGTCGACAGTGCCGTAGTAATGCATAATACTTCTTCGCGTTTTTCGGATGGCGGGGAACTGGGACTGGGAGCTGAAATTGGTATTTCTACCAGTAAGCTGCATGCGTATGGCCCAATGGGGCTGGAAGCGCTG
>CAZXTH010000401.1:0-3255 GCA_964643585.1 uncultured Pseudoalteromonadaceae bacterium | reverse complement strand
AATGCTCATTTACTCCATGTAAACTGCGCTTTCGCGCCTGTTTTTGCCTTGCATAGCCTTTGTTCGCGAGATCCGAGACCGGTTCTGAGTTTTTACTGATTTTCACCTGGCATAACCTTTGCCCGCAAGATCGTAAACAGGCTCTTAAGCAGGTTATAATGCTGCGCTTTATCAGCCTCTAAAAAGGAACTGCAATGACCACACCACCGCAGCGTTCTGCTATGGCATTGCCATCGGTCAGTACCGGGCAGCGGTTGGCGCTGGGAGCGGGGTTCTTTGCGATGTTTTTTGCCAACCAGAGTGTCAGCGTGCTGGCGATTCCGTTTTACCAGATGACGCTGGGGGTGGATCCTTTTCTGCTGAGTATCGCTCTAATGCTGCCGATGCTGCTGGGTACCTTTCTCAGCCCGTGGGTGGGGCATTTATCTGATCACAGCCATAGCCGTTTTGGCCGGCGGCGGCCTTTTATTCTGCTCGCGTCCTGGTTTAGCTGTCTGACCTTTGGCGCTATCTGGATGGTATCGCCACAGTGGAGTGAAGGGATACAACTGCTGTATTTCACCGGCTTTTCAGTGCTGTTTTATATTGCTGCAACCTTTATGTCGGTGCCGATGACCTGCCTAGCTTATGAAATGAGCCCGGATTACCATGAGCGCACGGCTATCATGGGTTTTACCACCTATTTTGTGAAACTGGGTTCACTGCTTTACCAGTGGTTATTTCCGTTGTCGCAGCTGGCATTATTTGGTGGTGTGTTTATCGGCATTCGCTATGTTGGCTGGGGCGTGGCGATTTTTATTCTGGGCCTGCTGGGGATGCTGGCAGCCGTGTTCAGCCGTGAAGCGGTACAGTTGAGTGCCCGTACCCGTGTCCGGCCGCCACTGATGCAAAGCCTGAAAGTGATCAGTCGTAATACGTCGCTGCGGGTATTGTTGCTGCTGACCATACTACAGCTGGCCGGTGGTGCCTTTACCGCCAGTATGGATTACTACCTGTTGGTGTATTACATGTGCGGCGGCGATATTGCCGAAGGTTCATTGTGGAAAGGTGTGCTGTCGGCGTCTTATGCGGCGCTGGGGATTTTAACGGTGCCGCTGATTGCCCGTTTGTCTGCCCGCCGTGGTAAGGTTGGCGCACTGCAGCTGATTTACCTGCTGACCATAGTTGGCGGGGCGTTGAAGTGGTTTATTTTTACTCCCGATATCCGCTGGTTGTTGATTATGGATGCCGTGTTTTGTACGGCGGTCTGGACTGCGATGACCATGTTGATCCCGTCGATGATGGCCGATGTCTGTGATGAAGACGAACTATTGCACGGCCAGCGGCGTGAAGGCCTGTTTGTAGCTCTGCATAACTGGGTGACCAGTATCAGTGCGGCAGTAGCACTATTACTGGCCGGGCTGAGCCTGAATCTGATTGGTTTTGAAGCTCATTTGCAGGGAGAACAATTGCCGGTGAGCATCCTGTCGATGCGGATTATTCTGGTATTTGGTACAGTAGCGTTTGCCTTGTTGTCATTATGGTGCCTGCATTATTATCGTCTGAATACCGAACGCAGCCAGCACATCAGCCAGCAGCTGCGGCAACGGCAAATACAACAGGCACAACAATAGACTCTATTTTCAGGACAATAAACCATTATGGTAACAATTAAAGATGTGGCGAAGGTTGCCGGTGTGTCTATTGCGACCGTTTCGCGGGTTATTCACGATGGTAATCAGGTTGGGGAAGCCTGCCGCGCCAGAGTAAAGAAAGTCATTGCCGAGCTGGGGTATCGCCCTAATACCAATGCCAGGGCACTGGTGAGTAAAACCACGGATACGCTGGGCGTGGTGACACCGAAACTGTCGATGCCGTTTTTCGGTTCGCTGGCCAGCGGCGTCGAAAAAGCCGCCCGTGAAAACAACTACAAACTGCTGATGAGTAATTCACTGTATGAAACCCGCTCAGAGCAGGAAGCGATAGACTCGCTGCGGGATCATAATTGTCAGGCGATTATTCTGCACAGTGAATATTCCGACGAAAAAACCTTAATCCGGCTGGCGGAGGAGATTCCCGGTCTGGTACTGATTAACCGTTATATTCCGGCGATTGCCCAGCGCTGTGTGTGGCTGGATAACGTGGCCGGGGCGCGGCAGTCGGCAGATTATCTGTTACAGCAAGGTCACCGTCAGTTTGCTGTGATCACCAGTATTTACCAGAACGGCGATCCGCAATTCCGGCTACGCGGTATTAAAGAATCGCTGAAACTGGCCGGGTTATCACTGCCTGAGAATGCGATTGAAGAATCCACCGCCAATATGGAAGGGGGCGAGCAGGCCGTAAAAGCACTGCTGGCAAAAGGCTGTAAATTCACGGCGCTGGTTGCCTATAACGATTTAATGGCGATTGGCGCAATTCATGCGCTGTTTGACGCCGGATTACGGGTGCCGGAAGATGTGTCGGTTATCGGTTTTGATGATCTGATTGTCAGCCGAGCCTGCCGCCCGCGTTTAACTACCATGCACTACCCGGTAGAAGAAATGGCCAGCTACGCTGCACAACTGGCGATGTCGCTCAGCAGCGGAAGCGGTGCCCAACAGCATAAAACCCACTTGTTTATCCCGGAACTGGTAGAGCGGGATTCCGTGGCTGTCTGTCCCGATTAAGGAGTAACCTATGCCGGCATTGTCGGAATACAGTAATGTTTATAATACCGCCCTGAATATTCTGGACAAAAAGGGCTTTAGCGTCTGGTATAACGAAGAAACAGAACTGTTTTGTGCCGAGAAAGAAGGCTGGGATTTTATGGCAGAATCACCATGCAGTTTGCTGGGGATAATTGCGATCTACGAATATAAAAAACCGGATCACTACCATGAATACTGGTGGCAGGATAATGATAAAGCCCTGTATCCGACAACGAGTAAACAAGTACCTGACTATACCTCTGTTACCAAAGGTTGAATCAGACAGGCTATGGCTATGTTCACACTTTCAAATAATCCAGAAAGCAGCGCCTGCCATTGCAAATAAATAGCAGGCGCTCAAGCTTATATTTCGTGTGTAAGGCTGTCTTGTATCAGCCATTCCACTACTTCTGCGGCACCCAGCACCATACCCGCTACCAGCAATAACAGCAGGGTGTTGGTGGTGTATTTCAGAGCCTTATATAACGGGCGATTAGTAGCTTTGAGGTTTTTGCTGCGCTCCAACAGCGGGGAAACCGTGGCAAACAGTGCGCTGGCCGGCCCCCGTTTATCTTCAGCAGTATTG
>CAZXTH010000400.1:0-3263 GCA_964643585.1 uncultured Pseudoalteromonadaceae bacterium | reverse complement strand
TTTAGAGTTTGAGCAACCAATTGCTGAACTTGAAGCAAAAATAGACGAATTACGCAATGTCAGTCGCAATGGCGAATATGATCTTGGGTTAGAAGAAGAAATTAATAAACTAAAAGAAAAAAGCCTTACGCTTACCCGGAAGATTTTTTCAGAACTTGGCGCCTGGCAGGTAGCACAGCTGGCCCGTCATCCTTTACGCCCTTATACACTGGATTATATCCGCCATATTTTCACTGATTTTGATGAACTGGCCGGTGACCGCGCTTTTGCGAACGATACAGCTATTGTTGCTGGTACGGCGCGTCTTGGTGACCAGCCGGTTATGGTTATTGGTCATCAAAAAGGGCGGGATACCAAAGAGAAAATCCGCCGTAATTTTGGTATGCCTCGACCGGAAGGTTACCGTAAAGCATTGCGTTTGATGGAAATGGCAGAGCGCTTTAAGATGCCTGTGATCACTTTTATTGACACTCCGGGTGCTTATCCTGGGATTGGTGCAGAAGAGCGCGGACAAAGTGAGGCTATTGCTCGTAACCTGAAAGTGATGGCTGGTTTGAAAGTTCCGGTAATCTGTACTGTGATAGGTGAAGGTGGCTCAGGTGGTGCATTAGCTATCGGAGTGGGCGATAAAGTGAATATGCTGCAATACAGTACTTATTCCGTTATTTCACCTGAAGGTTGTGCTTCTATTTTATGGAAAAGCGCAGAGAAAGCTCCACTGGCAGCTGATGCCATGGGGATTACCGCTCCCCGCCTGAAAGAACTGGATCTGATTGATGATGTTATCAGTGAACCTCTGGGCGGAGCACACCGGGCTCCGGAACAGATGGCACAAAGCCTGAAAAAAATTCTGGAACGGGATTTAGAGCAGCTGAAAACACTCAGTACAGCTGAATTGCTGGATAAGCGTTATAAGCGTCTGATGTCTTTCGGTTATTGCTAGAAAACCGGTTACTTTTTAAAAAAGCCAGTGCTGTTGCACTGGCTTTTTTGTGCTAGTCTGCCTGCATTCCTGTTGATATCTCTATGCTTATGGCTTTTGTCACTATCGAACCTTTAATCAGTATGTTACATCAGTTTTCAGCCAACAGAGTTGTGCTGGGGCTGAGTGGTGGACTGGACTCAATGGTTTTACTAGAGCTGTTATATCAAGCAAGACAGCAGCATGAGTTTGAATTGGAAGCAGTGTATATAAACCATGGTTTTAGCGCTAATGCCGATAGCTGGGGGAGTTTTTGTCAGCAACAATGTTATGACCGGCAGATAAAGTTTGAACAGATATCACTGCAGCTTGATAAAGGGCCTAACCTTGAAGCTCGTGCCCGTAAAGCCAGGTATCAGGCGCTGGCAGGCTTTATCAAGGGAAAACATGATCTACTGATGACTGCACATCATGCAGATGACCAGTTGGAAACTTTGTTACTGGCTTTGAAGCGAGGTGCTGGTCCGGCTGGTTTAAGAGGGATTGCTGCCGAAAAGCCTTTTTCAGCGGGATGGCTGTTACGGCCATTACTAGATTATTCCCGTCAGCAGTTAGAGCAAGTTGCCGCAGAATGGAAACTGCAATGGATAGAAGATGAAAGCAACAGTGACGAGCAGTTTGACCGTAATTTTATCCGCCGTCAGATAAGCCCGTTACTGCAGGCAAGGTGGCCTGGTATGGCCAAAACCGTCAGCCGAAGTATGCAGCATATTGCTGCAGAACATCAGATACTAAATGAATATCTGAATCAGGAACTGGCTTTGTGCTGTACAGAAGAATATCTCTGCTTGTCTGCTTTGCTGCAATATCCTGCTGTAAAACAAGATTTGATTATCCGGCGCTGGCTTGCTGTTGTAGATCTTAATCCATCGTCTGTATGGCTTGGAACGCTTCGTAATGAGGTTATTGCCGCTAAAGCGGATGCTACGCCATTATTGCAATTAGAACATTTCCACATTCGCCGTTTCGATGGAAAACTCTATTTGTGTGAGATTTTTACCGTGCCGGAAATAAATGAAAAGCGGATTTGGCAGGGGGAAGGGCAACTAGCTTTACCGGCAGATAGTGGGCAGCTTATCTTCAGTAAGCAACAGCAAGATGGCAGCTTACCGCTTGCATTAGCAGAACCTGCGGTTGCTGAAGTCCATTTTGGTAAACTCAGTTTGCCATTTAAACCGGTAAATTCAGGTATGCATAAGCCGCTTAAGCAGTGGTTTAAACAATGGAAAATACCACCGTGGCAGCGTGGTGCGATTCCATTGTTATTAATTTGCGGCGAGTTACGGTTAGTTGCCGGATATGCCTCAACTGTGGCTCCGGCAGAAGCCGATATCTGGGTGAAATGGCTGAAGAAAGCATCCGCCAGCAAGACATCAGCTTAACGCCGTTGCTGTCTGTAACTGTTTTTTACCAGCTTGCTTGGCGGTATATAATGCCTGATCCGCAAGACGGAAAAGCTGCTGGCAGTTTGTAACCTGGCTTAATCTGGCTACGCCCGCGCTGGCGGTTACCTGATAGCGCTGACAGCAATGATGATTATTGATGGCATGTATCAGCCTGCCTGCAACATACTCAGCACTGTCGGCGTCTTTTGCTGCCAGTATGACTGCAAATTCGTCACCTCCGAACCTGAACAACTGATCACTTTCCCGTAATGTCTCCCGCATTGCTTCTGCAACAGCTAAAAGTACCTCATCTCCGTTATGATGGCCGTACAAGTCATTAACTTGTTTAAAGTTATCCAGATCCAGTAGTACCAAAGCACAATCCTGATAACTACGCTGAGCAATCGTAACCACTTTAGTCAGGCTATCGTCAAAAAAACGCCGGTTACCAAGCTGGGTCAGAGTATCCTTGAATACCATCTTTTGTAGCCGGGCAACGACCAGAGCATTCCGTAATGCAAATAACCAGTCACTTTCCCGCTTTGCCAGTGCTTTCCTTATTGCTGGTGTGAACGGAGCATCACTATGGTATACCAGCTCAGCCAGACATTGTTGTTGCAGCATTAACAAGGACCGGTACTGATAGGCAGCTGTTATCGTGCTGATAGAGCCGTTTCCATTGACATAGTATTCCCCGACGGCTGTCAGCAGCTGTATTGAATACAGCGGCATAATTTTGCCTGTAGCTGCTGCAAAAATAGTTAACTGTTGCTGCAGTTCAAGAGTGCTTTGCAATTGCTCGAACAGGCTTTGGGATGCTCCAGAGGCTGTATCTTGCCAACTGTTAAGATGGCTGAGTGTTGCATAGTCGGGAGCATTGCTTAGTGACGCATCGT
>CAZXTH010000399.1:0-3267 GCA_964643585.1 uncultured Pseudoalteromonadaceae bacterium | reverse complement strand
CTTCATCCATGAAGTTTACCCTTGCGGGCCAGCGGAGCTGTTCAAATTCGTTCCTGACGAATTTGTCAGGCATCCCTGCCTTCAACGGTTAGCTTAGAGTAAGCTGATTACTGCTTAAGTGAACGGCATTAAGAAGTATTAGGGGTTTTACGAGCCGTATCAGGCAAGAGGAAAGACGCTTATAGTTGCTATAAGCGTCTTATTGGCTTAGCGGCGCACTGAACGTAATGTATCCGCAATCAGAAATGCCAGTTCTAATACCTGATCAGCATTCAGCCGCGGATCGCATTGAGTGAAATAGCGCTTACTCAGGTCACTTTCACTTAAACCATAAGCGCCACCTGTACACTCAGTAACATGCTCACCGGTCATTTCCAGGTGGATCCCCCCAGCATGACTGCCTTCAGCCTGATGAACCGCAAAGAAATTACGGATTTCACGTAAAATCGATTCAAAATCACGGGTCTTATAGCCATTACTGGCTTTAACCGTATTGCCGTGCATTGGGTCAGAACTCCAGACGACTTTACGCCCTTCCTGCTGCACTCTGCGCACCAGAGCAGGCAGTTTATCTGCCAGTTTATCTGCCCCCATGCGGGTAATCAGTGTCAACCGGCCTGCAGTATTATCAGGATTAAGCGCATCAATTAACCGGATCAGCTCTTCATCGCTAATTCCAGGGCCAACTTTTACGCCAACCGGGTTATGAATACCGCGGAAAAACTCTATATGCGCATGATCCAACTGACGGGTACGTTCACCAATCCAGATCATATGTGCAGAGCAGTCATACCAGTCCCCGGTTAACGAGTCACGGCGGGTCAGCGCTTCTTCGTAATTCAGCAGCAAGGCTTCATGTGACGTAAACAGCTGGGTTTCACGAATAGATGGAGAATTCTGAGACGTAATACCGCAAATTTCCATAAACCGCAGTGCATCCTGTACCCGCTGTGCCACATCCTGGTAGCGCTCTTTAAGAGGGTTAGATTCAACAAATCCCATATTCCAGCGGCTAACCTGGTGTAAATCAGCCAGACCGCCCTGTGCAAAAGCTCGCAGCAGGTTAAGTGTTGCGGCAGAGTGATGATATGCCGTTAACAGACGATTCGGATCAGGCTGACGCGCCTGCTCAGTAAACTCAAAGCTGTTAATAATATCGCCACGGTAACTTGGCAACGTGATACCGTTGATGGTTTCATCATCGCTGGAACGCGGTTTTGCATACTGACCAGCCATCCTGGCAACCTTGACTACCGGCAGGCTGCCGGCAAAAGTCAGTACCACTGCCATTTGCAGCAATACTTTAAACGTATCGCGGATTTTCGGTGCATTAAAGTCATTAAAACTTTCCGCACAGTCGCCGCCTTGCAGTAAAAATCCCTGACCTTCTGCAACATTACCCAACTGGGTAAAGAGATCGCGGGTTTCCTGTGCAAAAACCAGCGGAGGGTATTTATGCAGCTGCTGCTCAACCGAGGCCAGTAAGGCCTGATCCTGATACTTTGGTTGCTGTTGGATTGGAGAGGTTCGCCAGCTTACAGGCGTCCAGGTTTTCACGTTGTCGTTCCTATTGTTATTCAGGTAGCAGCAAATTATAGACTTCTGGACGTAAATTCAATCTGAAAATGCCAGAACCACATAATTTTGCTGTAGTAACCGGAAAAACCGGCTTTAGTTCAGCGCTGCAGTTGTAGCAATAACTGATCACAGCCCTGTTCTATCAGTTCAAGCACCTGCTCAAATCCTCGAATACCGCCATAATACGGATCGGGTACTTCCTGTAATTGGGGATATTGCGGATGATATTGCATAAATAATTGCAGTTTATGCTGTAATTCCTGAGGGCACCGGCGTTTTAGCTCTGTCAGATTACTGCGGTCCATTGCCAGAATAAGATCATAATAGCCAAAATCTTCATCCTGCACTGGCCGTGACACAATACCGCCAAATGAATAACCCCGCGCCTGTCCGAATCGCACAGAACGATTATCAGGTGCTTCACCACGGTGCGAAGCACTGGTACCAGCGGATTCCACTTCAACTTTCAGACCTGCACGACTGGCTTTGTCACGGAACACAGCATGTGCAGTAGGTGAACGACAAATATTTCCCAGACACACGAACAAAACTCGGGCCATTTTATTACTCCGGAATCGACAGCCTTAAGATTTTACTCAATAAATAGCCCCGGGGAAAACACCGGGGCTACTGAAGAAATTCACATATTATAAAGCTGATGCGATCAGTTTACATCATGTGCATAGGGTGCTGTCATAGGCTCTGCATTCATAGGCGATACTGGCTGCTCCTGCAATTTCTGCTGCAAGTAGCCAATCGCTTTCTGTAATTGGGCATCATGACCATTAAATGTTGCGTATGGCAGGTTATCGACTTCAATATCAGGAGATACGCCATACCCCTCGATGATCCAGCGGCCATCCATAGCAAACTGGGCATTTTCCGCTACCCGTGCAACACCTCGGTCAGCCAACTGGTTACGTCCGGACAGCCAGACACCGGCACCCGCAGTGCGCTTACCAATTAATGGCCCTAATCCCAGGGTTTTTACGCCAGCAGAGAATGTTTCTCCATCAGAATAAGTCAGTTGATCAGTCAGCACGACCAGATGTCCGCGAAAAGCCTGCTGCATATTGGTATAAGGTGCGCCATGTGTTGGCTGCCAGAAAGCCCATGCCCGGCGCAGCAGTTTTTCTATTACCCAGCTATCAATATTACCGCCACGGTTACGGCGAACATCAATAATCAGCCCGTCTTTCTGATAGTTGGCATAAAACTCACGGGCAAAGCTCGCAATATCGGTTGCTCCCATAGCATACAGGTGCAGATAACCAATTTGATCGTTGCTATCTTTATTAACCTGCTGCTGATTGTTCCATACCCAGTCATGGTAACGCAGCTGATGCTCACGACTGACGGTAACCGGCTCTACTACTGTTTGCAGCCGGTTTTTATCCCGCTGTAATGTCAGCAGTACCTGTTTCCCTGCCTGATTACGCAACTGAGAAGTCAATTCAGCCTGATTGTTAACAGGCTGCCCGTTAACAGCAACGATGACATCCCCACTTCGGGCATTCACTCCGGGTTTAGCCAGCGGTGCCGCCTGGGCAGGCAATTCCGGATCAGTATGGTAAATATGGCTGATTCTGACACCATTAGCGGTGCTTTCCAGTATCGCTCCCAAACTTGCAGCCTGTGGAGCCTGTGCCTGACGGTATTCTCCGCCGCGTACCTGTGAATGCAAGGCGT
>CAZXTH010000398.1:0-3303 GCA_964643585.1 uncultured Pseudoalteromonadaceae bacterium | reverse complement strand
GAATCACGGTGTTCCACTTCGCCGTTATAAACAATGGTCACGGTTTCAAACCCACGGTGAGGGTGAGCCCCTACGCCACGCCGCTGTTCTGTAGCAGGAAACACTACCGGCCCGGCATAGTCCAGCAGCAGAAACGGGCTTAACATCTGAGCATCCTGATGATAGGAAAATAAAGACCGCACCGGAAAACCATCACCAACCCAGTGATAACTGCCTGTGGTTTTGATCGCTTTACGTACTTTTTCAATGCCAGTTTTTAAAGACATAACACCGTCCTCCACTTAGTTAATGAGTACAGTGTAATGTAATCGGGTAAATTGCCTAGCGTACTAACAGGAAAGTTAGCGTTCTCATAAAGCGAACGAAAAGACAGGCATGTGGGGAAACATCATATGTTGCAGAAAAAGAATATTACATCCAGGGAAGATGCTGACTAAAGTAATCCGTCAGGTACTCCACCAGCAACCGGACTTTCTGTGAGGGATAACGGCGGTGTGGATACACCAGATAAATCTGGTCTGCAGTGGGCAGGCATTCAGGCATAGCATTAATCAGCTTACCAGCTTTCAAAGCCGGGGCAGCAATAAACATGGGCAATAATGCCAGCCCGCCGCCTGCAATAGCAGCATCTCTCATTGCTTCGCCATTATTTGAGGAAAACGCCGCATTGCGTAACACCACATTACGAAACGGCCCACCGGGAAACTCAGGTTCAAACTGCCATAAATGGCCGGAATAGACATAGCTATAGCAGATTGCTTTATGCTGTTCGATATCTTCCGGAGCGGCAGGCAAACCATATTGCCGGGCATATTCCGGGCTACAGCATACAACCCGCTCACTGTGGGCAATCGCTCTGGCAATTAACGGCGAATCAGTAATCTGGGTAATCCGCACAGCCAGATCATAACCTTCTGCTTCGACATCAACTTTGCGGTCATCCAGCTCCAGCATCAGTTCAAGCTGCGGATATTGCTGCATAAAACCGCACAGAATCTGAGACAAATACAACGTACCGAAACTCATCGGCGCAGAAATACGTAATTGCCCGGTCAGGGACGATGCCTGCTCTGCCAGCGCTTCACCGGTAATATCCAGTTGCTGCAGGATATCTTTGGTTTGCCGGTAGAATAACTGCCCGCGTTCTGTAGGCACCGTGCCTTTAACAGAACGGTGCAACAGTTGTACGGATAGAGCCTTTTCAAGCGAGCTGATACGCTTACTGACCACCGATTTTGCCAGATCCAGCCTCTGGGCGGCGGCAGTTATACCTCCACCCTCAACAACCTGTATAAAGGTTTCCAGATCGGTCAGCTGATATTTCACGGTAATCGGCTCTGTTCGTTGTCAGCTTTTATCCTGGTGTTCCAGGAACAGCCTGAACTCTGAGGTATACAGCCGGAACAGCACCAGCGTAATAGCAAAAATAATCGGCCCGTACAGCAAGCCAATCAGCCCGAACAGTTGCAAACCGCCCATCAGTGACAGGAAAATCAGCAACGTACTCATATTAGAGCTGCCCTGCATCAGAATCGGCCGCAGGAAGTTATCAACCGATCCTACAACAAATACCCCAAATAGACTGAGAAATACTGCCCATTGCCAATCGCCAATCATCACCAGATACAGCGACGCCGGTAACCAGATCAGCGCAGTACCTACCACCGGGATAAAGGATGCAAAGCCCATCATCATGCCCCAGAATAAACCGGGTAACCCGGCCAGAGACATAGCAATACCACCAATAAAGCCTTGCGCTATGGCAGTCAGAAACGAGCCCAGTACCGCAGATTTAGCCACTTTTTTAACTTCGCCAAATAACGCTTCTTTCTGGCTGCGGGCTAATGGAATTACCTGAAATAGCTTTTCAACCATTTTGTCGTAATCACGCAGCATAAAAAACAGCACAAAAATCAGAATAACGAAGTTAAACGCTATCAGTGAAATATTACCCAGAAAAGCGGTACTGGCATTGACCAGTACTTTTCCCAGATCAGCAGAAAATGCAGAAATATTTTCGATAATATCCTTGGTTGCGATACTCTGCCCCGGCACCCATTCATTTACCAGCTCCAGTACCTTTTGGGTATACGGATGCTGGGTAATCTGTCTGGCACCATCCTGGCTAAGCCAGGTATAGCTGTCCTGCGCAAAAGTGGCGCCCTGATGAATCATCGCCAGTATCACCAATGCTGCCGGAATCAGAATAATACCGGTCAGCAGGGTACAGGAAATTCCCGCAGCCAGATTCGGATAGTTTTTCATCCGGTCACGGATCCGCAAATGCACTGGATAACATAGTAATGACAGAATAAACGCCAGCACCAGCGGGCCTATATAAGGCACTATCAGTTTATAACTGGCATAAATAGCAATAAAGAGTGCAGCAATAAGCAACCAGTAACGGGGCTCTGCTTTAAACTTAGTTGTCAATATTACCTCCACTCCCTGTTAATGTAATTAAGGCGCAACCTGCTGTAATAATAAGCCACAAATATAAGCAGCATAAGTGCCGATACCATAACTCAATACTGCCAGTAATACACCTACCGGAGCCAGCGCCGGATGAAATGCTGCAGCCACTACCGGTGCCGATGCAGCCCCACCGATATTAGACTGGCTGCCAATCGCCATATAAAACACCGGTGCTTTAATCAACTTAGCTACCAGTATTATTAAGCCGGCATGGATACCGATCCAAATGATCCCCACCAAAAACATCTCAGGGTAATCTTTTACGGTTGTGACATCCATCTGCATACCGATAGTTGCCACCAGAATATATAAAAAAGCTGACCCCACTTTCGATGCACCAGCAGCTTCCAGATTACGCAACCGGGTAGCGGATAATATCAGCCCGACCGTTGTTGCAATTACCACCAACCAGAAAAACTGACTGGTCAGGCTGTAAATAGCCAGTTGCGGTGCTTCCCGTTCCAGCCAGGGTGCAATCACATCTGCCAGCGCATGAGAAATACCGGTTACCCCTAACCCCACAGCAATAATCATCATAATATCTGCCAGTGAAGGGATACGGGCATTTTCCGCATGGTACTTTTCAATTTTATTACGCAGGCTGACTATTGCACGGGTATCCGCACCACTTTTCTTATCAAAATAATCTGCCCGCCCGGCAAACCAGAGTAAAACTGCCATCCACGAATACGCAATCAGCACATCAACGGTGACCATTACCGAGAAAATATTTGGTGCGACATCAAACACTTCTTTCATCGCAGCCTGATTAGCACCACCCCCGATCCAGGCTCCGGCCAGTGTGGTCATACCGCGCCAGATAGCCTG
>CAZXTH010000397.1:2979-3320 GCA_964643585.1 uncultured Pseudoalteromonadaceae bacterium | reverse complement strand
CCGGTAGTATGGCCGGTGCTCGGTAACATAAAGCGAATCAACACCATATAGATATTGATGATAGTGTTGACTGCTCCAGTTTAAACCTAATTGGCTGGTCCAGTTCAAGTGTGCTGCGAGGTTTTTTTGCAGCCGTACATGCGGCTCGAATCGCCATCCAGCATTCTGCCACTGGCGCAGATTTGTCGCGATTGCTTTACGTAATGGCAAGTGCAAGCTTAAACTGCTGTCTGCGTTATCGAGGATCTGATAGTCGAGAGTAGGGCCCACTTCAGTCAGCCAGAGCAGGTCCGGCATACCTTGCCGTGCCTGATTATCTTTACTGCTGGCAGGCAATGCCG
>CAZXTH010000397.1:0-2969 GCA_964643585.1 uncultured Pseudoalteromonadaceae bacterium | reverse complement strand
CGCTGCCAGGCTGACATTAAGTGACCAGGGGCCTGCTTCTGCCAATTTGCCCAGTGCACCAGAGCGGTTTACCTCTAACCTGTTACTGCGGTAAGTGAAATACGGAAAAGGAACCAGATAATGCTGATAAGAATCTGCACCGGGGTAATCAGGCAAGCGACTGTAGCCTGCACCAACACCCAACTGATAGCTAAAGCTATTATCGTCTGGTTGTTCGGCATGACTGGCTGTACAAAACAGCATAAGTATTACTGATAACCAGCCAGGCATTTTCATATTAGTTTTGCCATTTCTTAAAAATCAGTGATGTATTAATGCCCCCAAAAGCAAAGTTATTCGACATCACATAGTTTGTCTGAAGTTCTCTGCCTGCACCGGTAATATAATCCAGTGCGCCGCAGGCGGGATCAATGTCGGTCAGGTTGATAGTTGGGGCAAACCAGCTATCCTGCATCATCATAATACTGGCCCAGCTTTCTATGGCGCCACAGGCACCCAGCGTATGCCCCAGATAGCTTTTCAGTGAGCTGATCGGGGTGGCTGTGCCGAAAATGCGATAGGTAGCCTGACTTTCGGCAATATCACCACGATCAGTTGCAGTACCATGAGCGTTGATATAGCCAATATCTGTTGCAGCTAAACCGGCATCATCCAGTGCCAGCCGTATGGCAGCTTCCATGGTGGTGTCGGTTGGCTGGGTAACGTGCACGCCGTCAGAGTTAGAACCAAACCCTACCAGCTCCGCATAAATGGTAGCACCCCTGGCTAATGCATGTTCCAGTTCTTCCAGTATCAGTGTGCCTGCACCTTCGCCGATGACCAGCCCGTCGCGTTTGCTGTCAAAGGGGCGTGGCGTTAATTCCGGCGTATCGTTTTTGGTGCTGGTAGCGTACAACGTATCGAATACGGCCGCTTCTGTTACGCAAAGTTCTTCTGCGCCGCCTGCTACCATCAGTTGTTGTTTGCCGTATTTGATGGCTTCGTAGGCATAGCCAATACCCTGAGAGGCCGACGTACAGGCCGAGCTGGTGGTATAAACCCGGCCTTTGATACCAAAAAACACCCCGACATTAACGGCGGTAGTGTGTCCCATCATCTGGATATAGCTGGTTGCTGTAACACCGGACATATCGCCGGTATCCATCATGCGGGCAAACGCCAGTACCGGTTCAGTACTGCCGGTAGAAGAACCGTAAGCAATGCCGCAACGGCCATCACTGATTGCCGGGTCATTAAGCAAACCGGCATTTGCTAATGCCAGTTCAGTGGCGCGGGTTGCCATTAATGATACCCGGCCCATTGAGCGTACCATTTTGCGGGAGTAATGCTCAGGACGCTGGAAGCCAATAACCGGTGCGGCCAACTGAGTATTCATGCCTTGGTATTTCTGCCATTCAGGCATCTGGCGTACTGCGTTTTTGCCTGCGATGAGCTGCTGTTTAAACTGCAACCAGTTATCACCCAGCGCCGTAATAGCGGCCATACCTGTTACAACAACACGTTTCATTACACTAAACCACCATTGACCGAGATAACCTGACGGGTAATATAAGCTGCTGCGTCAGAGAATAAAAAGCTGACTGTTGCAGCCACTTCTTCCGGTTGACCGGCGCGGCGCAAGGGAATCATTTTCAGTAGTTCATCCAGCACCAGTTCGTCCACCATTTCAGTTTCGATCAGACCCGGAGCTACGCAATTCACGGTAATTTTGCGCTTAGCCAGTTCCAGGGCCAGCGCTTTGGTTGCACCAATCAGTCCGGCTTTTGATGCGCTGTAATTAACTTGTCCCCGGTTGCCGGCAATACCGGATACAGAGGCAATAGTAACGATGCGGCCGCCATCGCGGCGCTGGATCATCGGCATGACCAGCGGATGCAAAATATTGTAAAAACCATCAAGATTGGTATGAATAACCTGATCCCAGTCTTCGTCGGTTAACGCCGGGAAAGCGCCATCACGGGTAATGCCGGCATTACACACTACGCCATAGTATGCGCCACTGGTCGCTATATCCTGCTCCAGAGCGGCTTTGGCTGCCGGGCGATCAGATACGTCAAACTGTAGCAGTGTGGCTGAACGCCCCAATTGCTGAATAGCTGCAACAGTCTGTTCGGCACTGGCCCGGTCACTGCGGCAGTGTACTGCGATATCAAAACCTTCTGCTGCCAGCTTTAAAGCAATGGCCTTACCAATACCACGGCCAGAGCCAGTGACTAATACTCTTCTCATTTCTACTCCGTTAACCAGACGCGGTGATCGTCTGGTTGAAACACATTCAGATTAGCGCTGACAATCAGGGTGTCCTGTTGCAGAATCCGGCATTCAAAGACACTCAGGCCTGATTCTTCTGTGACCAGTTTGCTGACATAAATTTGCAGGGTCTGGCCGTTATCAAACCGGCTAACGCCCGGATGATATTTACGGCAACCGAGTAAAAAGCCAATTTTTACCTGTTCCCCGGCTGCAAGGGCATTCGCTCCGGCATAAGCGGCAATACACTGTGCCATATATTCGATACCGACATAAGCAGGCACTGCCTGAATATCGTTGTCATAAAACGGGCTGTCGGGGCTAATGTTTACCGTACAGACCGCGTGTCCGGTTCCTGCTTCAATAAACTGGCTGAGCAGAATCATCGGGTGAGCGTGTGGTAAAACCTGTTCAATGTTATAGCCGGTGATCATCTTTATTTACCCAAAAGCACTGCCACATTATTGCCGCCAAAAGCAAAAGAATTGCTGAGGCAATAGTGTATTGCTGCCTGCTGGCCGTGCTGAGCCAGTGTCAGAGGAGCCAGAGCAGGATCAGACGGATTATCCAGACAGTGCGGTATGATATTACTGGCGCCATTATAGTCAGATAACATTAACCAGCAAAGTGCAGCTTCTATTGCTCCGGCAGCGCCTAACGTGTGGCCGGTTAAGGCCTTGGTAGAGCTGGCAGGCACGGTACCTGCTCCTATCCGGTGC
>CAZXTH010000396.1:0-3324 GCA_964643585.1 uncultured Pseudoalteromonadaceae bacterium | reverse complement strand
AAAGGTGTTGACTACGTTATCCCTGGTAACGACGACGCCATCCGCGCAATCCAGTTATATCTGGGCGCTGTAGGTCAGGCAATCGCTGAAGGTCGTGACACAAACATCGAAGTTCAGGCTGAAGCCGAAACTTTCGTTGAAGCAGAGTAATGATGCTGTCACTGCAGGCTGTTAAATTCAGCTGCAGACAGTATTGAATTGCGACAGGGGCCCACAGGCCCCTGTTTGTCTAACCCGATTTAAGAGGAAGCTCCCATGGCTGTAACTGCCGCTTTAGTAAAAGAACTGCGTGAGCGCACTGGCGCTGGCATGATGGATTGTAAAAAGGCACTGGAAGAAACCGGTGGTGATATTGAAGCAGCGATTGATGCTATGCGTAAAAGTGGTCTGGCCAAAGCTGCTAAGAAAGCAGGCCGTATTGCTGCTGAAGGTGTAATACTGACCCGCGTTGGTAACGGTACTGGCATCGCAATCGAATTTAACTGTGAAACAGACTTTGTTGCACGTGATGCAAGCTTCCTGGCATTTGCTAACAGTGTTGCGGATCTGGCTTTTGCTCAGAAGCTGACGTCTGTTGAAGCGATTCTGGCTGCTGATTTAAACGGTACTTCTGTAGAAGATACCCGCGCAACACTGGTTGCCAAAATTGGTGAAAACATCAACGTACGTCGTATCGCTGTCGTTGAAGGTGCTGTAATCGGCCAATATATCCACTCAGGCCGTATTGGTGTATTAGCAGTGCTGGAAGGTGGTAACGAAGATATCGCTAAAGATGTTGCAATGCACATTGCTGCTAACAACCCAGGTTATGTAAATCCTGAAGACGTGTCAGCTGATGTTGTTGAGCGTGAGCGTCAAATCCAGATCGATATCGCGGTTAACTCTGGTAAGCCGAAAGAAATCGCTGAAAAAATGGTTGCTGGCCGTATGTCTAAATTTACCGGCGAAGTCAGCCTGACTGGTCAGCCGTTTGTAAAAGATCCGGCGATCAGCACTGGCGAATACCTGAAACAGAACGGTGCTAAGGCTGTTTCTTTCATTCGTCTGGAAGTTGGCGAAGGTATTGAGAAGAAAGAAGAAGATTTCGCTGCAGAAGTTGCTGCGCAAATCGCTGCTGCCAAGAAGTAATTTACGCTTCTGCAAAGTGGCAAAAACCGCTAGAATAACCGCGACCTGATGTCGCGGTTTTTTATTTTTATCCGCCCGGTTTTCTTACAGCACTCTAATTACAGCACTAGGGGTAGTTATTCATGAGCGTAAACCCAAAACCAGCCTACAGAAGAATCTTATTAAAATTAAGTGGTGAAGCCCTGATGGGGGATGAAGGCTTTGGTATTGATCCCAAGGTTCTTGACCGTATGGCTCAGGAAATCAAAGAACTGGTTGAACTGGGGGTTCAGGTCGGTATCGTAATTGGCGGCGGTAATATTTTCCGTGGGGAAGGTTTAGCCAAAGCAGGTATGAACCGTGTCGTTGGCGACCATATGGGAATGTTAGCTACCGTGATGAATGGCCTGGCAATGCGTGATGCTTTGCACCGTGCCTACGTTAATGCCAGAATGATGAGTGCTATCCCATTGAATGGTGTTTGCGATAACTATAGCTGGGCTGAGGCTATCAGCTTGCTGAAGTCGGGTCGGGTTGTCATCCTCTCTGCCGGAACCGGCAATCCTTTTTTCACTACGGATTCAGCGGCCTGCTTGCGTGGTATCGAAATTGAAGCCGATGCTGTACTGAAAGCCACTAAAGTAGATGGCGTATTTTCAGCTGATCCGGTGAAGGATCCGTCAGCTACGCTGTACCATAAGTTAACTTATACCGAAGTGCTGGAAAAAGAGCTGAAAGTGATGGATCTTGCAGCTTTTACACTGGCACGTGACCATAATCTGCAAATCCGGGTATTTAATATGAATACCCCTGGAGCCCTGAAACGGGTTGTGATGGGTGAGCAGGAAGGAACGATAATCGACCACGCTGAGAATTTGCAGTAAACTAAGCGGCACTTTTTCCGCTGTATCGAATAAAACTAAGGATATATCGTGATTAACGAGACTATTAAAGACACTAAAGTCCGGATGGAAAAAAGCGTTGAAGCGCTGAAGAGCCAGATGGCTAAAGTTCGTACCGGACGGGCGCATCCAAGTCTGCTGGATACCATTTCTGTCTCCTATTATGGTGCTGATACACCATTACGTCAGCTAGCCAACGTTTCTGTTGAAGATTCCCGCACTCTGGCTATTACTGTATTTGATAAAAGCCTGACAGCTGCTGTGGAAAAAGCCATTATGGCTTCTGACCTGGGGCTGAACCCGATGTCTGCCGGTACTATTATCCGTGTACCGTTGCCTCCGCTGACTGAAGAGCGCCGTCGTGATCTGGTTAAACTGGTCAGGGCTGAAGCTGAAAACGGCCGTGTTGCAGTTCGTAATATTCGTCGTGATGCCAATGCTGATATCAAAGCTTTACTGAAAGATAAAGAAATCAGTGAAGATGATGAACGCAGAGCTGCTGATGAGATCCAGAAAGTGACAGATATCTTCATCAAGAAAATTGATGAAGTTCTGGCAGATAAAGAAAAAGAGTTAATGGAAGTCTGATTAACAGATAACTGTTAATTGTCCGGCGCCGTGGCAACAGACTCCGCGGCGCTTTTTATTATTCAGGGCACAAATTCCTTGTGTCAGCTCAGTAACAGAGATTGAAACGGTAATACTACGTAAGGACAGGTCCTGTTTTATGACTGCAGTACAGCAGATCAAACAACACGCTTTGCCTCAGCATGTGGCAATTATAATGGATGGAAATGGCCGCTGGGCTCAGCGGCAGGGTAAACCCAGGGTTTGGGGCCATAAAAAAGGGGTAGAAGCCGTTCGGCGTAGTGTCAGTTTTTGTCGGGAACTGGGGATAAAGTCTCTGACGTTGTTCGCTTTCAGCAGTGAAAACTGGCGGCGGCCTGATGACGAAGTAGGCAGCCTGATGCAACTCTTTATGATGGTGTTGCAAAAAGAAGTGAAAGCGCTGCATAAGCATAATATCAGGCTGAAAATTGTTGGTGACTTGTCTGCATTCAGTGAGCGTTTGATTGCCAGTATCCGTAAAGCTGAATTACTGACAGCAGGAAATGACGGCATGACACTGAACATTGCCGCTAACTACGGTGGACGTTGGGACATTACGAATGCCGCAAAGCAACTGGCTGTAAAAGTCCAGCAAGGACAACTGGCAGCTGAAGATATTACAGAACAAATGCTGACAGAACAGATTCAGATGCATGAACAGCCTGAGCTGGACTTACTGATTCGAACCGGTGGTGATTTAAGAATT
>CAZXTH010000395.1:0-3347 GCA_964643585.1 uncultured Pseudoalteromonadaceae bacterium | reverse complement strand
TGCAGAAGCTGCCAGGGGTCATATAGAACTGGCAAAATGGGCCGATTTATTACTTATCGCTCCGGCGTCTGCAGATATCATTGCCAAACTGGCCGCAGGCATGGCTAATGATTTACTCACCAGCTGTGTGCTGGCAACAGCGGCTCCGGTCGCTGTCGCCCCGGCAATGAACCAGCAGATGTATAAAAATATAGCAACAAAAAATAACTTATCAACACTTTTTAAACACAAATTTCACATATGGGGGCCAGCCAGTGGTGAACAGGCATGTGGCGATGTGGGTTCAGGCCGCATGCTCGAGCCCCTGGAGCTGGTTGCAGAAACTGAGAATCTGTTTCCACAAAGCTCTCCATTACAAGGGATAACCATTACAATTACTGCCGGCCCAACCCGGGAAGCCATAGATCCAGTGCGTTACATCTCAAACCACAGTTCAGGCAAAATGGGGTTTGCTCTTGCACAAGCTGCCGCCCGAGCCGGGGCCATAGTAAACCTGATTAGTGGCCCGGTAAATTTATCAACTCCTGCAGGTGTTCACCGGACAGATGTCACAACCGCATTGCAAATGTATGAAGCATCGATGGCTACCGCTATAAACAGTGATATTTTTATTGGTTGCGCCGCTGTTGCCGACTACCGGGTAGCAGAAGTGGCAGAACAGAAACTGAAAAAGACCGAAAATAACGATACAACCCAACTGTCACTGGTTAAAAACCCGGACATTATTGCAGCAGTTGCAGCATTACAACAAAACCGCCCTTTTACTGTAGGATTTGCAGCCGAAACCATTAATGTTGCCAGCTACGCCAGAGAAAAACTGCACAAGAAAAACCTTGATCTGATTTGTGCTAACGATGTCTCACAAGCAGACTCAGGTTTCAATGCAGAACAAAATGCGCTGACACTGTACTGGCAGGATGGTGAGCTTGTTATGCCACTGCAAAATAAGCAGCAACTGGCACAACAGTTGTTGAATCAGATTATTAATCATTACCACAGAGTAAAACCGTTACCATGAAAAAAGCGATAGACCTGAAGATTCTGGATTCCCGCATTGGCACTGAATTTCCATTACCTGCTTACGCAACACCTGGTTCTGCCGGGCTTGATCTGCGGGCATGTCTGGACCAGCCGCTGACAATAACGCCAGGAGAAACCACGCTGTTACCAACCGGTCTGGCTATCCATATCGGCGATGCAAACCTGTGCGCTACTGTACTGCCACGTTCAGGCCTTGGCCACAAACACGGTATTGTGCTGGGGAATCTGGTTGGTCTGATTGATTCGGATTATCAGGGACAACTGATGGTTTCAATGTGGAACCGTGGTCAGGAAAGCTTCACTATCAATCCGGGAGACCGCATAGCACAGCTGGTATTTATGCCTGTTATCCAGGCTGAATTTAATATTGTCAGCGATTTTGAGCAAAGCGAACGGGGTGAAGGCGGTTTTGGACATTCAGGTCGCAGCTGAACCAGCAATACAAACCGGAGCTATCTTCCGACGAATAACCAGAACTATGTCACTTTCCGCTTAGTTGTAACAGGAAAAAATCATGGCAGCACCACGTAGCAGCAACAGAAAAGAAGATATATTACAGGCACTGGCTGCCATGCTGGAAAACAGCAACGGGCAACGGATAACAACTGCAGCTCTGGCTGCGCAGGTAGGCGTATCAGAAGCCGCACTCTACCGGCACTTTCCCAGCAAAGCCCGTATGTTTGAAGGTTTAATCGAGTTTATTGAAGATACGTTATTGTCGCGCATCAACTCTATTCTGGAAGAAGAAAAAGATACAGCCGGCAGAACCATGCTGATTATGCAATTGTTGCTGATTTTCGCTGAACGTAACCCTGGAATGTGCCGTATCCTGACCGGAGACGCACTGCAAGGAGAGCAAGAACGGCTACGCGAACGGGTTGCTGCCTTATTTGAAAAGCTGGAGACTCAGCTAAAACAGTGCCTGCGTGAACGTAAATTACGTGAAGGAAAAAGCTTCAGCATTGATGAAGGTGAACTGGCAACATTGCTGCTATCAGTATGCGAAGGCAAAATCATGCAGTTCGTTCGCTCTGGCTTCAAACGTAAACCAACCAGCCAGTGGAACAATCAATGGCAGTTGCTGCAGCAAACATTATTTGTCTGACAACTACCAGCGATTTGAACTCCTTGGCGATGGGCTTTAAAGCACTTTCAGAGGCGCTCGTATAAGGCACTGCCCCATACCAGCGCAACAATAGCCAATGCGACAAATACCGCAGCCGAGCCCATATCTTTGGCTCGGCCGGATAATTCGTGACGCTCCAGGCTAACACGGTCAGTCAGCGCTTCTATCGCAGAATTCAACAACTCCACAATCAACACCAGCCCCCAGACACTGACCAGCAGTGCAAACTGGCTGAATGATGTCGCCAGCCAGGCTGCCAGCGGCACAGACAACAAGGCAAGTATCGCCTCCTGCCGAAAAGCCGACTCATACTTCCAGCTGGCAGCAAAGCCTTGCATAGAGCATTTTGCCGCTTTTAAAACCCTGCCGATACCAGTACCGTTTGGCTTTTGCATTTTGCTATCCCTGATCGTTTATGCCATATTGTGCCCGGTACGCTTTCACTGCATCCAGATGCTCGGCCATCTCAGGTTTATCCGCTAAGTAACTGATTAAATCCGGCAGACTAATAATTGAAATCACCTTGGTATTAAAGTCACGCTCTACTTCCTGAATGGCAGAAAGCTCGCCTTGCCCGCGCTCCTGACGATCCAGCGCAATTAATACACCAGATAATGTCGCGCCCTGTGCCTGAATCAGCTGCATTGACTCACGAATAGCAGTACCGGCAGTAATAACATCATCAACCAGCATGATACGGCCTTTTAATGGCGAACCCACTAAGTTACCGCCCTCACCATGGGTTTTAGCTTCTTTGCGGTTAAAGCAATAAGGTACATCCCGGTCATAATGATCTGCCAGTGCTACAGCAGTGGTCGTAGCAATCGGAATACCTTTATAGGCAGGCCCGAATAACACATCAAACGCCACACCGGTATCCTGCAACGCTGCCGCATAAAACCGGCCCAGCTTTGCCAGGTCCCGGCCGGTATTAAACAAACCGGCATTAAAAAAGTATGGGCTGGTACGACCGGATTTCAGGGTAAAACTACCAAACTTCAGTACCTGCCGTGACAGAGCAAACTCAATAAACTCGCGTTGAAACTGCTTCATAATGCTGTTTATCCTTTACCTGTTATGCCAGAACGCGCTTTTGCTCGTCGATAATTTCACGGATAGCATGTTTGCCCAAATCCAGCATCTGCTGCATTTCTTCAAAGCTGAATGGCTCTTCTTCTGC
>CAZXTH010000394.1:0-3371 GCA_964643585.1 uncultured Pseudoalteromonadaceae bacterium | reverse complement strand
GCGCTATCTGGTGGGGTTGTCAGTGAATAGTAAAGTGCGGCACCACCAGATAGCGCGCAGATGTGGAAGGCCAGAGCAACTGAAAGGCTGGATCTTCTCTATAAAAAAGTGACAGAACGCAGCCCTGTTGTTTCCCAGGTGTATTTTAACAGCTGGGACAATATGACACGAATTTACCCTTTTTCTGCTGAGCCAGAACGGTTTTATGGCACGCAACGGCAGGTCAGTAACCACAGTTTTTATTATCTGGCAGATGCTGCACACAATCCTCAGCGCAAGGTAGGCTGGACCTCTGCCTATATGGATCCCGCCGGCAGTGGCTGGATTGCCTCTGCAATAGCGCCGGTTTACAACGGTGATTTTCTGGAGGGTGTACTGGGGCTGGATATCCGGCTGGATTTATTGCTAAACCATATGATCAACAGTGAGTATCTGTCGTCTGATGGTATGCTTTTGCTGGATCAGCAGCAGCGGATACTGGCGGTATCGCCAGCGTTAAGTAACCTGCTGAACGATGAATCTCAACCGGAACAGCATCAGCGCTATTATGGCCGTTCTGTTGCTGACCTGCCGCAAGCCGACCTGGCAAATGGCCTGGCTGCTATTCTGGCAGCAGGAAAGCCGTTAAGCCAACTGAATATTGATGACCAGCATTATCTGGTTTCTCTGGAAAAAATCGCAGAAACCGGCTGGTATATGCTGGCCTTACCGGATATTTCTGAGGTGATGCAGCCGTTATCGTCATTAAAGCAGATTAAAGTGATTATTGGCTTTATGGCAATGGCGCTTATTTCGCTTTGTACCCTGATTTACCTGCGTTATGTGTTTTATCTGTCAGATCGCTTTTCTGACGAAATGGTGCAGCCAATTAATGAACTGGCTGAGCGGACAACCCATTTCAGCCGGGAAGGTATCGATGGTTTACTGCCGCACCATGCACAGGTTGATGATAATAATATCCGCGAAGTTGCCGTGCTGGTTAGCAATTTTAATCAAATGGCGGTTGAACTGAACAGTCGGTCACAGCAGTTAATTGAAGCCAATCTGGCCCGAAAGATTATCGAAGAAAAAGCCCGGCTTTATCAGGTTATGGCCAATACTGATCAGCTTACCGGCTTACATAACCGTAAATATATTGATATGACCTTGCGGCAGGAAGGAATCCGGTCTAATCGTTACAACTGTGATTTAACGGTGCTGATGCTGGATGTCGATCATTTTAAAGCCGTTAACGATAACTTTGGCCATCAGGTTGGCGATCTGGTTCTTAGCCGGGTTGCCCGTACACTGAAAAGCCATATCCGTGAAGCCGACATTCTGGGGCGTTGGGGTGGTGAAGAGTTTCTGCTGGTTTGCCCTAATACCCGGCTGGACGATGCCAGAGTACTGGCAGAAAAACTGCGTGAAGCAGTAGAGAATATTCAGTTTGAACAGGATTTGAGCATTACTGCATCAATTGGTCTGGCTCAGTTAGTCAGGCATGAGCGCACAGAAAAAACTGTCGCCCGGGCGGATGCGATGCTCTACAAAGCTAAGCGTAACGGCCGTAACCGGGTGGAGTATGATCACGAAGATTTACACAAAAAAGAGAATACATTATGACAACCAAAGTCCTGATTGTTGATGACAGCCGGGTCTCCCGTATCTTTATCCGTAATCTGATCAGTCAGTCACAACCTGAATGGCAAATTTTTGAGGCCGACGGCGGTGCGGCAGCACTGGAGCTGGCCCGGCAACACCAGTTTCATCTGGTGTCACTGGATTACAATATGCCGGAAATGAATGGTTTTGAAGTAGCAGAACGTTTTAAGCAGATCGACGATAAATGCTTTATTGGTTTACTGACTGCCAATGTTCAGCGTTCAACTCAGGAACAGGCCCAGGCTGCAGGCCTGTTTTTCTATAAAAAACCGGTAACCCCGGATGTGATGCAGCAGTTAATGCATGATGTGGAGGCATATTATGCTGCACTTTAGCGAACTGCAAAAAGACGCGCTCTGCGAAATATTTAATATCAGTGTCAGTCAGGCAGCTGCGGCAATGAGCGAAATTATCCGGGCCACGGTCAAGCTAACGGTACCCCGGGTAGAAATTTGCGATGTTGAAACTGCTGTAACCTATCTGGATCAAGGGCAAGCCAGAATCTGCGGCGTTGCCCAGACATTTCATGGCAGCTTTGACGGTAAAGCGATTCTGATTTTTCCGGAGGACAAAAGTCTGGAACTGGTACGGCTGATGATGGGCATTGATGTGCCAATGGATATGCTGACAGATATGGAACAGGATGCGCTGGCCGAAGTGGGCAATATTGTGCTGAATGCCTGCCTTGCTTCTTTATCTGATATGTTCAGTCAGCAGTTTGACTGTGAATTACCGCAACTGGTTGAAGGCGACAGCTCATCATTATTACGCGGGTATGATCAGGAAAACGTGCTGATTATGCTGCACATTAAGTTTGCTGTGGCTGAACACGCGCTGGAAGGCCATATCATTTTTGTGGTAAATGCCCAATCCATGAAATCGCTGGAGCATTCAGTAGATAAGTTTCTGCAAGGGGCCGGCGGCCTGTAAGTGCCGCCGGAGATTAAGGTTTAACCTGATGCAGCTGCAGAAAAATATTTACTGCTTTTTCTGCCTGCTGTTTTATCGCTTCCGGTGAATTATCTATTGGCTGGTTATAACTGATTTTCACCCAGTTCATACCCATCAGCATACCGCAGAATAAATCGGTGCTCTCTGCGGAGCAGGAATGCAGTAAACCGGCTTGCTGGGCATTCATGACCCAGGCGGTCAACTGCTGGTGAATATGCTCAGGCCCTTGCTGATATATTTGCTGCAACAGTTCAGCTGAAATATCCGGAGAATAGGGTAAGGTTCGTAACAAATTCTGATAGGCCGGATCCAGAGAGAACTCAAGCAGTCTGACCGAAAATGTCATCAGCGTATCGTACAGATTTAAATTACTGTGTAAGCCGTTTTGCAGATCTGCAGCCAGTGTGCTTGCTTCATATTGCACCACGGCTTGCAATAATTGCTCACGGTTAGAAAAGCGGGAATAAAGCGTAGCTTTTGAGACCGCAGCATTCGTTGCAACGGCTTCCATAGTGAAGGATTGAATACCCTGGCCGAATAGCAGCTCCCGTGCAGCAATGAAAATAGCTTCATCTTTACTGCGATCAACAGGACGGCCAGCAGGTGCAGATTTTTTATTCATATTTTTTATTTATAAAAGCAGATTGATTTTCTGAACGCTAGTGTTCAATAATGAATTATCAAACGATTACGTTCAATAATATCTTTCAAGGCTGAGTTACACAAGGATATGTCTATGTTTAAGTCATCGTGGTCAACGCTGTCATGGGGTGTTGCCG
>CAZXTH010000393.1:2322-3377 GCA_964643585.1 uncultured Pseudoalteromonadaceae bacterium | reverse complement strand
CCTTCGGGCCAGCAAGCTGTTCAAATTCGTTCCTGACGAATTTGTCCGCCCGTCCGGGGCTCCAACGGTTAGCTTAGAGTAAGCTGATTCCTGCTCAAATGAACAACATTGGGAATATACCGGATATTATGGGTGTTGATGCGGGTGCAGACAACACCCGCCGGGCTTTTTACAGCTGATATTCACCGGCGCGTTCCGGCTGGTATATGACTTCGACAATTTCTACTTCGGTTTCTTTGCCATTGGCTAATGGCCAGCGAATATGTTGCCCTACAGACAATCCTAATAAAGCACTGCCTATTGGTGTAAATACCGATAAATGCTGGTCACTCACTGCCGCATCTTTTGGATAGCAGAGTGTTTTTTCAAATACTTTGTCGCTTTCAACAATAGCAAAACGCACCACAGAATTCATGGTAACGACATTTGCCGGCATTTTCTCCGGTGCGGCAATAACCGCCCGATCAAGCTCATCAATCAGTTGCTCTACTTCCGGACTGAGCTTAGGCATCTTCTCAATTAATGCCTCAATCCGGTCCATATCCAGAGTTGATACTGTGATAGCTGGTTGCACTAACATTCGTAACTCCTGTAAAAGAAAAACCCGCCGGTATAAACCGGCGGGAGTATTAAAGCGTGTTGGCGTTTCATGGAACCTTAAAGCAACGTTATGCCACTTTGGTGCAATGAAAGCAAGTTTTAAGGTAGTCAGGCCATTTTATCAGGCCAGTTCCTGTATCATTTTGGTAACTGTGTGTACCCCATATTATACAGCGTAAAGCTGAAAATATCGGCTGTCTGCTCAATCTGTTTGGATACCGGCGTACCTGCACCATGCCCGGCATTGGTTTCAATCCGTATCAGTTGCGGATTAACACCCGCATCGGCAGCCTGCAGCTCTGCAGCAAACTTAAATGAATGCGCAGGAACAACACGATCATCATGATCAGCAGTAGTAATCATCGTAGCCGGATAAGTTATACCGGCTTTAACATTGTGTAATGGAGAGTACCCTTTCAGATATTCAAACATTTCTTTACTCTGCTCGGCTGTAC
>CAZXTH010000393.1:0-2312 GCA_964643585.1 uncultured Pseudoalteromonadaceae bacterium | reverse complement strand
GCTGTACCATAATCATAGGCCCAGCCAGCTCCGGCAGTAAAAGTGTGATACCGCAACATATCCAGCACACCAACTGCAGGCAATGCGACTTTTGCCAATTCAGGCCGCTGTGTCATCACCGCCCCTACCAGCAAGCCACCATTTGAACCGCCACGTAATGCCAGTTTACCGCTGCTGGTATAGTTTTCAGCTGTCAGATATTCTGCCGCGGCAATAAAGTCATCAAACACATTCTGCTTTTGTAGCTGTGTTCCTGCATCATGCCACGCCTTACCATACTCACCACCACCTCGCAGGTTGGCAACAGCATATACGCCACCCAGCTCCAACCAGGTTGCGTTACTAATGCTGAAGCCCGGTGTCAGGCTGACATTAAAACCACCATAACCGTACAGAATAGCCGGGTTAGAACCATCACGCTTCAAGCCCTTTTTATAGCTGATAATCATCGGTACTTTCGTACCATCTTTAGAGGCATAAAATACCTGCTCAGAAACGTAATCATCAGGATTAAAAGACGCGCCTGACTTACTGTAAATATCAGACTGCCCGCTTTCCGGCTGATAAGCATAAATCGTCTGAGGCGTAATGTAGTTGGTAAACACATAATACAATACGCTGTCTTTTTTCTTACCTGAGAAACCCGACACACTGCCTACGCCCGGTAAAGCGATATCACGGATTAATTTGCCCTGATAATCGTACTGCTTCACTTTAGCGATAGCATCCTGCATGTATTCTGCAAAAATATAACCACCACCAGTCGCAGGGCTCAGTACATGCTCAGTTTCAGCAATCAGATCCTGCCAGTGCTCTGGTTGGGGTTTAGTCGCATCAGCAGCAACCACTTTCTTATTTGGGGCATTTAAATTTGTGACCAGATAAAGCGTACTGCCATTGTTATCCAGCAGATAGGTGTCAGAGCCGGTATTATCAACAATCGCAACAAAAGCACTGTCAGCTTTACTCAGATCTTTCAGGAACAGCTTATTACCTGATGTAGATACCGCAGCAGATACCAGCAGATAACGATCATCTTCTGTTACAGTCGCACCGACATAACGATGTTTTTGCAGTTCAGTGCCACCAAAGATAACCGGATCATCCTGCTGAGCGGTGCCCAGTTTATGATAATAAAGCTTATGCTGATCTGTTTTAGCTGAAAGCTCACTTCCTTCAGGCTTGTCATAACTGGAATAAAAGAAACCTTCATTGCCTTTCCAGTCAATACCACTGAATTTTACGTCTTTCAGCGGGGCTTCAAGCTGCTTTTTCGTTTCTACATCAATGATGATAATTTTACGCCAGTCACTGCCCCCCTCTGAGATAGAGTAAGCTGCCAGGCTTCCATCACGGGAAAAACTTACCTGAGCCAGTGAAGTTGTACCATCAGCACTGAATGAGTTCGGGTCCAGGAAGACTTCAGCTTCCCCACCCTCTTTCTGACGATATAATACTGACTGGTTTTGCAAACCATCGTTCTTATAGAAATAGGTATAATTGCCTTCTTTAAAAGGTGCACCAACCTTTTCATAATTCCAGGAATCGGTCAGTTTCTTTTTAATCTGCTCACGGTAAGTAATTTTTTCCAGATAACCAAATGTTACTGCATTCTGGGCTTTAACCCATTCTTCCGTTTCTGAACTGCGATCATCTTCCAGCCAGCGATACGGATCAGCAACATCAGTACCAAAGTAAGTATCCACTACATCGGTTTTACGGGTTACAGGATAATTAAATACAGTTTCAGCGTGATCAGACATGGCACCACCTTTTATAGCATCACTGCTTTTTTCAGCACTACAGGCTACCAGCAGCGATACTGCGACAAGACTTAGTAAGGACCTCATTCAACCTCTCTCCGGATAGTTATTTTATTGGTATAAGATACTAGAGCGTGTTGACGTTTGATGGTTAATTTTGCAGCAGTATGTTTGGCTTTTTTACAAGGCAGAGTGTGTGCAGTGTAGTTATTCTACATAAACACAGGATAACGCAGTAAAAAAGCCAAACAGACTCTGCCCTTCGGGTTCGTCTGGCGACATTTTGCGCTTTGTCACTCGTCGCTTATTTAGACTAACTAAACAGCGCTCCTCGTTTCGCGCTCAAATCGCCGCCAGAACAAACAAAATTCAACCATCAAACGTCAACACGCTCCAGGAGCTTATCAAAAGATATATAGCTTGCCTATGCGGCTGACAGGAGAAACTGGTAGCTAAAAAGCAAAAGGCCAGTCAAATGACTGGCCTTTTACATTATGGTGCCCAGACCCGGAATCGAACCAGGGACACGCGGATTTTCAATCCGCTGCT
>CAZXTH010000392.1:1486-3390 GCA_964643585.1 uncultured Pseudoalteromonadaceae bacterium | reverse complement strand
GTCGCATCGTTTGCTGGTGTTGGTCCGGTATCTTCCCCCAGACTGGCCTGTGTGGTGGTGATTAATGAACCTGCTGGCGATGCCTATCATGGTGGTGAAATTGCTGCACCGGTGTTTGCCAACATTATGTCTGCAACGATGAAGTTATTAAATTTACCGCCGGATGCCGGCAAACAGCCCCGTCTGACGGCTGTGACAGGAGGTGAGCATGCCGGTTAAATCCTCATTACAGTGGTTAGGACATTTATCCGGCGCTTTGCCGGATGTGTCATTACAGCAACTGCAGCTGGACAGCCGTAAAGTTGGCGTCGGCGACGTATTCCTGGCACTACCGGGAGTGCACCAGCACGGTAATTTATATATTAATCAGGCGCTGGCAAATGGTGCTGCACTGGTACTGACCGATGAAGGCGAATGGCAGGATGGGCGGGTACTGGTACTGCCAGATTTAATGGCCCGGTTACCGGAGCTGGTTGCTGCATTTTATCAGCATCCACAGCAGAAATTACAACTGGCGGCAATTACTGGCACTAATGGTAAATCCAGTACGGCATTTTTTATCAGCCAGTTGGCTGAAGCCCTGGGAAAACCAGCAGCAGTGATTGGTACGCTGGGGTATGGGCATTACCGGCAACTGACAGCATTACCTAATACCACACCGCATTACACAGATATACAGCGTATTCTGGCTGAGTTTGTCAGTGATGGCCGTAAGCTGGCATCTATGGAGGTCTCATCTCATGCGCTGGCTCAGCAACGGATTAACGGTTTGCACTTTCAGGTTGCTGCTTTTACTAACCTTACCCGTGATCATCTGGATTACCACGGCACAATGGAAGAGTATGCCGCAGCGAAGAGTCTGCTATTCCGTCCTGAACTGACAGATGCTGCTGTAATCAATATTTCTGATGAATTTGGCAAACAATTAGCAGCCAGTGTTTCTGTACCGTTATGGGCTTATGGTCGGGTTGAGGATTGTTCTGGCTATGCCCGTTATCTGGGGTATCAGCAAGTCACGGCTACAGCCGAAGGGTATCATTGTGTTCTGCACAGTCATCTTGGCGAATTCCCGCTGACACTGCCGCTGTTAGGCGAATTTAATATTCAGAACGTACTGGCAGCAATATGCAGTTTGCTGGTACTCGGACATGACATCAAAGCTGTACTTGCAGCTGTGTCTCAATTACATGCCGTACCGGGGCGGATGGAAAGTTTTAAATTTCCAAGCGGTGCGATTGCTGTTGTGGATTACGCTCATACACCAGATGCGCTGCAACAGGCTTTGGATGCTCTGCGTTTACACTGCCATGGGCACTTATGGTGTGTGTTTGGCTGTGGTGGTGACCGCGACAAGGGTAAAAGGCCTGTTATGGGGCAACTGGCGGAGCAGTTTGCAGATCATGTGATTATTACTTCGGATAATCCGCGTAGCGAAGATATTCTGCAGATTTGCAATGATATTGCGCTGGGTATGAGCCCGGATGCTCCCTACCAGATTGAGCCAGACCGGAAAGCTGCTATCAAACTGGCACTGGCCAGTGCACAGCCCGGGGATGTTGTGCTGATTGCCGGTAAGGGCCATGAAACGGTACAGATTATCGGTAATGAACAGCGTGCTTATGATGAGCGGGCCTTTGTCAGCCAGCTGATTAAGGAGATGACATTATGATCCGGCTACGTTGTTCAGAGATTGCAGCTTTGTTGGATGGGCAATTAATTGGCCCGGATACTGACATTGTATCGGTTAGTACCGATAGCCGTACCCTGGAAAAAGGCGCGCTGTTTATCGCATTGAAAGGGCCGAATTTTGATGGTTCTGCATTTATTGCTGATGTGGCCGCCCGCGGAGCGGGGGCTGTCATTACTGAACAACAGGCTGACGTTGCTATTCCGCAGATTATCGT
>CAZXTH010000392.1:0-1476 GCA_964643585.1 uncultured Pseudoalteromonadaceae bacterium | reverse complement strand
CGTGGCCGACAGCCGTCTGGCTCTGGGAAAACTGGGCGCAGCGGTTAAATCACGGCTGGCACCGAAAACGGTTGCAGTGACTGGCAGTGCCGGGAAGACTACCGTAAAAGAAATGGTAGCAGCTATTCTGAGCCGTACAGGCAAAGTATTAGCAACAGCCGGTAATTTTAACAATGATATTGGCGTGCCCTTAACATTGCTGCGTCTGACGCCCGAGTACCACTATGCGGTACTTGAGCTTGGTGCGAATCATCCGGGTGAAATTGCCTATACCACGTCACTGGTAAAACCGGATGTAGCAATGATTACCAATGTTGCTCCGTCACATCTTGAAGGCTTTGGTGATGTATTTGGCGTAGCCAGAGCTAAGGGCGAGATTTTCTCCGGTTTGCCGGATGCGGGTGTGGCAATCATTCCTGCTGCCAGTGAATATACCGAATACTGGAGCCGCCGTTTACAACAGACAGACACCAGAACTTTTGCTGTAACAGGCCCTGCTGATTATTACGCAGAGGATTTGGTGCTGGATACCCAAGGTTGTGCTGGTTTTGAGCTTTATTGCCCGGCAGGCCACTGCTTTGTACAACTGACCGTGCCAGGTAAGCATAATGTTGCTAATGCGCTGACAGCCGCAGCGGCAGCTATCGCCTGCGGAGCCAGCCTGGCAGATGTACAGCTGGGATTATCACAGATGAAAGCTGTAAAAGGCCGTACCAATATTCTGCAGGTTAATGAGCATATCCGTCTGATTGACGATACCTATAACGCGAATGTTGAGTCGGTTAAAGCCGCAATCGATTTACTGGCGTCCTATCACGGGTTTCGGGTGCTGGTGCTGGGGGATATGGCTGAACTGGGTGCTAATGCCCGTTTATACCACGAAGAAATTGGTTTATACGCAAAAAAGGCTGACATTAATCTGTTGTTCACGCTTGGCGTGTTATCACAGAGCGCCAGTGACTTGTTCAATGGACAAGGCGCTCATTTCAGTTCCCGTCAGGCATTGCTTGCCCGCCTGATGCCGGTAATAAATGAACAACAGGAAGTGACTCTGCTGGTGAAAGGTTCACGCAGTGCAAAAATGGAATTGGTCGTACAAGACTTGCTAGAAAGTTGTCAGCAGGAGAATAGCCCATGTTAGTGTGGTTAGCTGAGTACCTTACTCAATATGTTACTTTTTTCAATGTATTCAGTTATCTGACATTCAGAGCCATTCTTGGTGTGCTGACGTCATTGTTACTGAGCTTGTATTTTGGCCCGAAACTGATTGCCTGGCTGCAGAGAATGCAGATTGGTCAGGTAGTGCGTGGCGATGGCCCGGAAAGTCATTTCTCGAAAAAAGGCACGCCAACGATGGGCGGATTGCTGATTCTGGGTTCAATTGTAATCAGCACGCTGCTATGGGCAAACCTTGGCAATAAGTATGTCTGGGTAGTGCTGTTTGTGCTGGTCAGTTTTGGCTGGATTGGCTTTGTG
>CAZXTH010000391.1:377-3401 GCA_964643585.1 uncultured Pseudoalteromonadaceae bacterium | reverse complement strand
GGGCGATCATATGCAGCATCATCGGCGGGAACAATTTGGTCTGCTCCAGAGCGCTACGTAATGAACTGCCTTCCCTGACTCTGGAGGTTGCTTCAGTTACGGCTTCTTTCATATAACTGTTATTCAGCACGTCGGCACTAATCCGCATTGCTTCAAGCAACGGCACAGCGCTGGCATTCAGGATACTGAGCGTACGGGCAAAGCGGGCAGTGTTCAGGCCTCGGGTGACTTTACCGAATATACCACTGCGTAACACAATACGATCCCAGGTAAATTTAAATGAAGGCTTTAGCAAGGCTCGCTGAAAAACAATCAAAGATAACATCACGGCCAGCAGCACAAATAAACCGTAATGACGGATAAAATCACTGGCAGCAATCAGAAACAAGGTAGAACCAGGTAATGCCTGCCCCATATGCTCAAATTGTCCGACAATTTGCGGTACCACCACCGCCAGCAGAATGGAAATAACAATAATAGCGAACGTCGTCAGAATAATCGGATATAACAGCGCCTGCATAATCTGGCTCTGCATATGCTGGCGCTGTTCGGTATAGTCGGCCAGGCGGTTTAACACCTGATCAAGGTGACCTGATTTTTCACCGGCAGCGACCATTGAACGGAACAGGTGGTTAAACACATGCGGAAACTCTGCCAGTCCTTCGGCAAGGCTGTACCCTTCAACAACTTTAGAACGTACAGTCATCATCATATTTTTCAGCCGGGGCTTTTCACATTGCTCAGCCACCGCCAGCAAAGCACTTTCTATTGGCAGAGCGGCCTCAACCAGTGTGGCAAGTTGCCGGGTAAGCAATGCCAGCTCACTGGCCGAGATTTTACGTTTCAACCAGGTTTTGCCGGTTGCCAGCAACTTTTCCTGTCGGGAAGCAAGTTCTACAGACAAAGGAGTCAGCTTTCTTTCGCGTAAAAGCTGACGAGCATGCCTGGCGTTATCTGCTTCCAGTACCCCTTTTACCTTACGGCTGCGTAAATCCAGCGCCTGATATTCAAATGCTGCCACTACACATCCTCACGGGTTACCCTGAGCACTTCTTCCAGTGTAGTTTCACCAAGCAAGACTTTGCTGAAACCATCTGCCCGGATACTGGGTGTCGTCAGCCGGGCATATTTCTCGATCGCCTGCTCACCTTTACCATTGTGAATCAGTTCTCTGATATGTTCGTCAATCACGATCAGCTCATGAATACCGGTACGACCACGGTAGCCGGTAAAGTTACAGTGTTCGCACCCCTTAGCACGGTAGATCATAACGTCGTCTTTCTTGGCTATATCAAGCAGATTGCGTTCTTCTTTATCCGGCTGATGGGCCTCTTTACAATGCGGGCACAGTGTCCGCACAAGACGTTGTGCCAGCACCCCCAGCAAACTGGATGACAACAGAAAGGATTCAACTCCCATATCTTCCAGGCGGGTAATAGCTCCGGCAGCAGTATTGGTGTGTAAGGTAGACAATACCAAGTGGCCGGTTAAACTGGCCTGTACTGCAATTTGTGCCGTTTCAAGATCGCGGATTTCCCCCACCATCACCACATCAGGGTCCTGACGCAAAATCGCCCGTAATCCACGGGCAAAGGTCATGTTTACTTTAGTATTAACCTGGGTCTGGCCAATGCCTTCCAGTTCATATTCAATCGGATCTTCAACCGTCAGAATATTCCGGTCTTTGGTATTAATCTCTGTCAGGCCGGCATACAAAGTCGTACTTTTACCCGAACCTGTAGGCCCGGTAACCAGAATAATGCCGTGAGGTTTAAGAATAAGCCGGGAAAATGTCTGCTGTACTGCCAGCGTCATTCCCAGATCAGCCAGGTTAAGATGTGAGTTGTTTTTATCCAGTAAACGCAGTACTACGCGCTCACCATGGCTGGATGGCATGGTAGATACCCGTACATCCACTGCCCGTCCGGCAATACGCAAACTGATACGTCCATCCTGCGGCACACGTTTTTCAGCAATATCCAGCTTTGCCATAACTTTAATACGGGATACCAGCAAACTGGACAGTTTACGATTCGGCCTTAATACTTCGCGCAAAATACCATCTATCCGAAAACGGATAACCAGTGCTTTTTCAAAGGTTTCGACATGAATATCAGAAGCGCCAAGCTTGATTGCTTCACCCAGCATTGCATTTATCAGCTTGATGATTGGCGCGTCATCTTCATTCTCCAGCAGGTCTTCCGTTTCCGGTATTTCATCTGCTAATGACGCCAGATTGACCTCATTACCAATATCTTCCATCAGTTGCTGGGCTTCTGAAGAATCACGCTGATAGGAAGCTTCCAGCAAAGCTTCAAACTCTGTCGCTCCCAGCTTCTTAACAGCAAAGGGTTCCGCCAGCAGGCGCCTTACCTCAAGTAAAGCAACGGGCTGGGTGCCGGCATGCACATACAACTGCCAGCCTTCCGGTTGTTTTTGTAACAAGACACCATGCCGCTTTGCAAAACCAAACGGCAGACGAATACGCGGGTTAACAGCAGCGACTATGGCTTCATCTTCGTCACCGATAGCACTCATCAGTTACCCTCTTTTTTCAGAGACTCAGGCGTAACTCCCTGCTCCGGTTGCTGCTGTTGCATAAACTCTTCAAACGTTGGGGGCAATGTCAGCGATTCATTCCACTCAGGTAAAATAGCCTGACGGGTAAACGGCATTAAACGGATACCTTGCTCGTCACGGTCCAGCTGCTGGGCACGGATATAGTTATATTTACGTTCGCTGATACCAGACATGGCATTGCCATCCCGTACAATGGAAGCCCGGATGAACACCATCAGATTACGTTTCTGCTTAGTCACACTGGTTGATTTAAACAGATGCCCCAGTATTGGAATATCACCCAGAATAGGCACTTTGGATTCACTTTCCTGTACGTCTTCATCAATCAGGCCACCCAGCACTACTGTCGCCCCATCATCTGCCAGTACGGTAGTTTTGATTTCACGTTTGTTGATCGTAATATCAACTGCGGTAGCACCACCAATACTGGATACTTCCTGCTCA
>CAZXTH010000391.1:0-367 GCA_964643585.1 uncultured Pseudoalteromonadaceae bacterium | reverse complement strand
ATGGTTAGTTGTACGGCATCACCTTCATTAATCTGTGGTGTTACCTTCAGCTTAATACCCACTTCCTGCCGGTTTACCTGCTGGAATGGGTTGGTATTATTGGAGCCCAGCGATGAACCACTAATCACCGGCACTTCCTGACCGACAAGGAAGAAAGCTTCCTGATTATCCATAGTAGTAATATGGGGGGTCGCCAGTACGTTAGAGTTGGTATTAGTACGTACAGCCTGCAGAATTGCAGCCCAGTTACCGTTATAAAAACCCAGCATTGCACCATTAAGCCCCTGCAATGCAGTTGCCAGTAAAGAGTAATCACGGTTGGAATCAGGTGTAGTAGTCGTAATTAATTCGCCCGTAGTGGGATCCC
>CAZXTH010000390.1:2206-3411 GCA_964643585.1 uncultured Pseudoalteromonadaceae bacterium | reverse complement strand
GCCACAGGAGTTTTCTGTGGATATGCAGGAAGGTATCAAAAGCCCGATTGGTATGTCGGGTGTGCGAATGGAAGCTAAAGCGCATATTGTCACCTGCGCTAATGATATGGCCAAGAATATTGAAAAATGTGTTGAGCGCTGCGGGCTGCAGGTTGATCAGCTGATTTTTTCCTCACTGGCATCCAGTTTTGCAGTGCTGACGGATGATGAGAAAGAACTTGGCGTCTGCGTGGTAGATATTGGCGGTGGCACTATTGATATTTCGGTGTACACCAATGGCGCATTGCGCCACACCGCTGTGATTCCGGTGGCCGGTAATCAGGTAACCAGCGATATCGCCAAGATTTTCCGTACGCCAATCAGCCATGCGGAAGAGATTAAAGTGCAGTGTGCCTGTGCTCTGCGCAGCATGGTAGGTAAAGAAGAAAGTATCGAGGTTCCCAGTGTGGGTGGCCGCCCGGCTCGCTCAATGTCACGCCATACGCTGGCAGAAGTGGTGGAACCACGTTATCAGGAGTTGTTTGAACTGGTGCTGGAAGAAATTCGCAGCACTGGTCTGGAAGAACAGATTGCCGCTGGTGTGGTACTGACTGGCGGCACTGCAAAAATGGAAGGTGCGGTGGAATTTGCTGAAGATATTTTCCAGATGCCGGTAAGGCTTGGGTATCCGATGCATGTGACTGGCCTGAAAGAATATGTACAGGATCCGGCTTATGCGAGTGTGGTAGGCCTGCTTCTGTATGGTAAAGACATGCGTGAACAACAGAAAAAGTCTGTGATAACACGTGATTCAGTGGGTAATTTCTTTAAAAAAATTACCAGCTGGTTCAAAGGTGAGTTTTAAATTGAGTGAGCGTAAAACGGAGAGAAAGCTATGTTTGAGCTAATGGACAACCACAGCGAAGAAGCTGTAATTAAAGTGATAGGTGTAGGTGGCGGGGGCGGTAACGCCGTTGAATATATGGTCGCCAGTAATATTGAAGGAGTAGAGTTTGTTGCTGCCAATACGGATGCACAGGCACTGCGTAATTCTTCAGCCAATATTACGCTGCAACTGGGTGCTAATGTCACCAAGGGGCTGGGATCCGGAGCAAACCCGGAGATTGGCCGCCGTTCTGCCGAAGAAGATCGTGAAACCATCAAGAAAACTCTGGCTGGTGCGGATATGATCTTTATTGCTGCAGGTATGGGTGGAGGTACCGGAA
>CAZXTH010000390.1:0-2196 GCA_964643585.1 uncultured Pseudoalteromonadaceae bacterium | reverse complement strand
TGTAGCAGAAGTGGCGCGTGGGCTGGGTATTCTGACGGTTGCTGTTGTAACCAAGCCTTTCCCGTTTGAAGGTAAAAAGCGTACATCTTATGCCGATGAAGGAATTATGGAACTCAGCAAGCATGTTGACTCTCTAATTACTATCCCGAACGACAAACTGTTAAAAGTTCTGGGTAAAGGCACCAGCCTGCTGGATGCTTTCAAAGCGGCGAACAATGTATTGCTGGGTGCTGTGCAGGGTATTGCAGAGCTGATTACCCGTCCTGGCCTGATTAACGTTGACTTTGCAGACGTGCGGACCGTGATGTCTGAAATGGGTACTGCCATGATGGGTAGTGGCCGTGCTTCTGGCCCTGATCGTGCGGAAGAGGCTGCTGAGCAGGCAATTTCCAGCCCGTTGCTGGAAGATATCGACCTGTCAGGTGCCAAAGGTATTCTGGTTAACATTACTGCCGGTCTGGATATCAGCATTGAAGAGTTTGAAACTGTTGGTAATGCAGTTAAAGCGTTTGCTTCTGAGAATGCGACAGTGGTAGTTGGTGCGGTTATCGACCCGAATATGCAGGATGAGTTACGGGTAACTGTAGTAGCAACAGGTATTGGTGCTGACCGTAAACCGGATATCAGCCTGGTACATAACCACCGTCCTGAGCCTGCAGTAGCTTATGGCAATGGTGGTACTGCGCGACAGATTGCTCCGGCTGCTGCAGCACATGTACACAAAGAAGAACAGGTTGCGGTGCAACAGAAAGCACAACCTGAAAGCAAGGCGAATATTGATATTTTCGATATCCCTGCTTTTCTGCGTAAACAAGCTGACTAATTGTATTAGTTAGCATTTACAGCAACAGGGCCAATAGGTTAATAATTGGCACTGCAGGGGTTTTATGTTATTCTGCGCCGCTGTTTAATGCTTATTAAGTGAGCAGGAAGAAGTATGATTAAACAACGTACTATTGACAAAACGGTGAGTTCTACCGGGGTTGGGCTGCACAAGGGCGAAAAGGTTACGCTTACTCTCCGGCCTGCGCCTGATAATACGGGCATTGTGTTCCGTCGTGTGGATCTGGACCCGGTAGTAGATTTTAAAGTTGCCCCTGAACTGGTTGGCGACACTGTCATGTGTACGTGTCTGATTAATGATGCTGGTGTCCGCTTATCGACGACTGAGCATTTAATGGCGGCTGTTGCTGGTCTGGGCATTGATAACCTAGTGATAGAAGTTGATGCGGCAGAAATCCCGATTATGGATGGCAGCGCAAATCCGTTCGTCTATTTACTGCTGGAAGCGGGTATTGCTGAGCAGCGCCTTGCCAAGAAGTTTATCCGTATCAAGAAAGCGGTTCGGGTAGAAGATGGCGATAAGTGGGCTGAGTTTCGCCCATACCATGGTTTTCGTATAGATTTTGGCATTCAGTTCAATCATCCGGTTATTTCTGAAACCACTCAGCAAATGCAGATGGATTTTTCTGCAGCAGGTTTTATAAAAGATATCAGTCGTGCCAGAACTTTTGGTTTCCTGCATGATATTGAGTACCTGCGCTCTAAAAATCTTGCTTTAGGGGGCAGTTTTGATAATGCCGTTGTGCTGGATGAGTTCCGGGTACTGAATCAGGATGGTCTGCGCTACGAAGATGAGTTTATCAAGCATAAGATCCTGGATGCGATTGGTGATTTATATATGGCCGGTTACAGTATTCTGGGTGAGTTCCGCTCTTTTAAAACCGGGCATGCTCTGAATAATCAGTTGCTGTGTGCGGTGTTGGCTGATCAGGAAAACTGGGAATTTGTGACTTTTGAAGATAAAGCCGATTTACCTATTTCTTATCTTGCTCCACAGTTAGCCTGATACCATTATTGTGTTGTAAAAATCCCCGCATTTGCGGGGATTTTTATTTTACAGCAGATTATGGCAACTTAACTTTATAGAGTGTGTACGGATAAACCGTACCGTCTTTACCATTGTTCCATTGCGGGTCTTTCTGGAGTTGGGCACAGGAGAAGTATAGGTAGCCGTCACTGCCGATACCCAGAGAGTCAGGCCATATCAGACGCGAGTCCTGAACCAGTGTGTGCATTTTGCCTTCTGGTGTGAAGTATTTGATGCTGTAATCCAGCGATGAAGTCAGATAAATATTACCTTTCTTGTCTGCCACCAGACCATGTGTCACGGTGGTTTCTCCCAGATCTTCGATA
>CAZXTH010000389.1:0-3438 GCA_964643585.1 uncultured Pseudoalteromonadaceae bacterium | reverse complement strand
GCGCTATAACACTATAGCGCTATAGGTAGTGTTCAACATTCTGTGTCATTTGAAGAGCACCTTACACATCTCTACTGCAGTACACACAAGCTGATAAATTTGATAATTTTGTTTGTACTCATGATCACCAGAGAGTGTTGACGGTTAGCCAAGGTATTATGTATGAAAATAAAACTTCGGGATTTGCCTGACTCTGTATGTACTACAGAGTCATCTTCAATCGTTCGCGTTACACACGATATGAAGGATTGTGTCGTGTCTCTGATAACACATCCATCCGAGCATAGGATAGAGATTTTGTTTGGTGGTGTCGTTGGGGTAAAGATACTGGATGAGCGTGATTTTGGAACGTTTTGGCGGTGCAACATAGCATCGTACGAGGAAATTGAGGGAGCCCTTGTTGCGCAAGTTATGTCAGGCGGATGGAGCCAATATAAAGAAATCATTGGCTCGCATGTTCCAACAGGATTCTATGGAGATGTACTCGAGTATTATGTTTCAGGCCATGCAGAGTGCATCAATGTACTTTGCACAAAAACACCAATAGTCACACTGAAACCTTGCTCACTCAGACTAAAATCGACTTAACGTTTTATTTTTGTCAGTAAGTCGAATACAGCGACCGCCTACACCATCTGAAAACACTGAATAAAACACTGCGGGTACAGTTATATGCCGCAGAATTTGAGCAGAAAAAAGACGCACCGCGCTACGCAAAATCGGTCGATATTCTGGCCGATATGCAACTGTTTGAGCAAACCTTAAAAACCGCAACTACCCCCGTTTACATATTGAAGGCCAGATTATTGCCGACGAAGATCATCTATCGGTATTTCCGCCGATGCTAAGCCGGGCACTGGTAAAATTACTCCCCGGCCATGGGCCTTACACACCGGGTAAAACCCACTGCCATTGCAATTAAAGTAGCCCGTTTCCAATACGCTAATTTGTGTCAGCTGCAACCTGACATAAATAACGCCGGGAATACCCGGCGTTATTTTTTCTTATCTTGTCTATGATTCTCAAACATTTCTATCGCACCTTTTAAAAATCCAAACATACCCAGACTGAGTACGATAGCGCCAACAGAGATGTCTTTTAATAATCCAGTATCTGAATTGAAATACCCAATCAATCCTAATAGCAGAAAAAAGAAAATCATCAAACACATCAGGGTTATCGTAATTCTACCCTTTATGGGGCTCTGCCATATTTTCAGTGAAAATGTGTTCTGTGTTTTAGTGGTATCTTGTAATGAAGAAAAACTGATACCCAGCCCCATAAAAATTAAAGCCGAGTTTAAATTACCAAACAGCAGCGCCGGATTCTCTTTCAGCTTTTCAAATCCAGCAAGATAAGGGCTAAAAGCAAGATAGAGCGCAATAAGCATTAACGGATACTGCAGGTAACTGATGTAATGAAATACCAATCTGAAATTCATTATTTTCACTCTGTTTATATTATTACCAATATCAGACCTGACTAAATAGAGATAAAAGCCACGCTTGCTTTTCCTCTTACGCTTAGTCACTCTTTGTGCTTCCCCTGAATGTAGATACCATAGTATCAGCTCTCTGCCGGTTTGAGCACTACTCAGCAAACCGATAATGATATGCCCTGGTTTACAGAGCATTCGATGCTATCATTGAGCAAAATCGCTGCAAAAACCTTCCGGAACTAACATTGGATAAAATCACTTTTAAAGACTGGCTACTGGCGCTTATCGGGCTGTTTTTCATATTAAGCGGCGTGTTTATTATCCAGAAAGACTTTAATACCGGCATTACTGTGCTGGTGTTCTTTGGCGCCTGCTTTGCGGTGTCGGTGCAAATTATCGTTCGAAAGTTGCGCCTGCAACGCCAGTCATTAGTGGCAGTAACGGTTACCGGTGGGGAGCCGATCCGGCCGTCCCGAAAGCGTATTGCGTTGATCAGTATTGGTTTACTGGCGATGGGCAGCATCATGGCGGTGTTTCAGCCTGACAATAACCGGATCCTGTTTGGCATTTCTCTGCTGATTGCCCTTACCGGTGTGGTATTGCTGGTTGGCCTGTGTAGCGGCCTGATTGCCAGAAGCTATATTCAGTTTGACCCCAAAGGCCTTACCTTTGGCTATTTAAGAGGCAAAGTCACTATTCCCTGGCCGGCTATTACTCATGCAAGCCGTGGTGAAATACATAATAACCAGGCGGTATTTCTGTCGGTTGCGACAAAAAACATCAGGGTGGAACCGCCTTCGTACCAACCTAAGGTGCATAAGCAGATGGCATCTTCACAACACTGGATCGGGGCAGATTTTATCATTCTCTGTTCCACCTATGCGATTGATGCTCCCGTACTGCTGGCAGCAATAGAACGCTATATGACCCAGCCAGAAGCACGGGCAGAGTTGCAAGCTATTGGAAAGTTAAACGAAAATCAGAGCCTGTTTCGTTAAGTCATTTTTTACAAAAAAACTTTTCCGGCTTTGCGCAATCGCTTATACACTAGGGTCTGTTCAACAGATAATCAATTACACAGGAAGAGTGAATTGAAAATAAGCACGCAGGAAAGCTTTCCGTTTTACCATCAGGCATTATCTTTTTGCTTTCTATGCTTATTTTTTAGTATCAGCCACAGTTATGCCACCGGGCAGCAAACCGATCCGGTACTTGAACAGCAACTCGACCAGTTGATCGGCGTTGCCAGTTACCCGGCCGATAAGGCAGCGCTGCAGCATATCGTTGAAAGGCTGAATGACACAACACCAATAGAAAGTTACGCCAGAGCGCAAAGTTATCAGATACTGTCTATGGCACTGGGCGACAATAATACTACTGCAGCATTGGTCTTAGCTGACCGCTTACTTGATACCCCAGGCATACAGGCATCCCCCGCTGCCAGCGCAGAGCTGCTGACAACGAAGGCCGAGATTTACTTACACAATAATGATGCCGCTAAAAGCCTGGAGCTGGTTCCGCTTATTGAACAAAAGTTAGCCGCCGTCAGCAACAGCCGGACGCTTTATTACGCCCATAATGTTATTGGGCGGGTATTGCAGGCTAACCGGCACTTTGCTTCTGCGCTGGAACATTTACTGTCGGCCCATAACGCTATCAGTGATACTGACGACGCTAATACCCATAACCGCAGGCAGTTTCTGAATTTGCATATTTCCCGCATCCAGTTATCGCTGCAAAACTTTAAAGCCGCGCTGGAACTGCTGGATAAAACCATTGAAGACTCACTGAAACATGATTTACCGCAGCGGCTGCCGGAAATTTACCTGAACCGGGCTTACGCCGCACGAGAGCTGAATGGCCTTTCAGATGACATTACTGAGACGTTTTTACAGGCAGCCAGATTTGGCCATCAGCAGGGCAATAAACGAGTAGAACTAGCCGGTTATAACAATGCCGGAGCCGGATTATTGCTGCTCAAGCAATATGAGCTGGCAGAG
>CAZXTH010000388.1:0-3442 GCA_964643585.1 uncultured Pseudoalteromonadaceae bacterium | reverse complement strand
CGGAATACCTGCCGACGTTTACGCAATGCCGCCAGATAACCCTGCCAGTTTTGGGTATCTTCACCGGTCAGTTCACCCAGCTTGCGGATATTGTCTGCAAAGTCGGCACGGTCAGCATCAACCACATCATCCGGACGGAACGTGGTAATCACTTTCTTGTCGTAACCGGTTCCTTTCAGTGCCGCATGGTGCTTCAGGCTGTTTAATGCACCTTCAGTTGTTGCAATCAGCTCAATGTTGAAACGGTCCAGCAGCGCACGGGGTTTGAATTCCGGTTTCACCAGTTGTTCATTGATATTGTCATAATACAAATCTGCTGTTTCGGCGGTCAGTGTCTGCTGTAATCCAAATACGTCATGGAATACGTGATCCAGCCAGATCCGTGATGGCGTACCACGGAATAAATGATAGTTGTCAGCAAAAATGCGGAATATCTTACGGTAGTCAGTTTCAACCGGCACACCATCCTTACGGCGGATCCCTAATTGCTCCAGACTGATACCCTGACTGTACAGCATGCGGAATACATAATGGTCAGGTAACAGTAACAGGCTGGTGGCATTATCAAAGTTGGCATCTTCTGCAAACCAGCGTGGATCCGTATGACCATGCGGGCTGACAATTGGCAGGTTAGCAATTTGCTTGTACAAACGCTGAGCAATACTGCGTACGACCGGATCAGCAGGAAACAGACGATCCGGATGAAGGGTTAAACGATGACTTTGTGCCATAAATAATATCCTGTGTTCTGACAACTGATAACTGACATTCATTATTTTGAACAGGCTATCGCGCCGGTTCGCTCTGTTTGTTTATAGGGTGACGCCATTTTTCCAGATCGCAATTTCCCGGTTATCCGACAGTTCATTACGGGTCGGTTTACCTGAAGCGACATCCACCAGATAACGGAAAAACTGCTGGGTAAACTGTTCGGCATCCTGCCCTTTCTGTAATAAGGCACCGGCATCAAAATCAATCCACTGAGGTTTGCGCTGAGCCAGTGAACTGTTTGAAGAAATTTTTACCGTTGGCACCGGAAACCCAAGCGGTGTTCCACGCCCGGTGGTAAATAACAGTATCGTTGCACCACTGGCGGTAAGCGCTGTAGATGACACGGCATCATTGCCTGGGCCTTCCAGCAGAGTCAGGCCGGTTGCATTGGCTTGATGCCCGTAGCGGATAACCTGATTGACCACGGCTGAACCGCCTTTTTGGATCGCACCCAGTGATTTCTCTTCCAGTGTGGTTAAACCGCCCGCTTTATTACCCGGACTCGGGTTTTCATATACCGGTTGTTTATATCCAGAAAATACTGCTTAAAGTCGTTCACCAGCGTGACTATGTCGGAGAATACCTGCTGATTGGCAGCACGGCTCATCAGCACCTGTTCGGCACCAAACATTTCCGGTGTTTCAGTGAGTACTACCCGGCCACCGGCTGCAGCAGCTAAGTCTGAAATACGCCCGACCAGCGGGTTAGCCGTCAGGCCGCTTAAGCCGTCAGAACCACCGCATTTCATGCCGAATACCAGTTCTGATACCGGACATTCGGTACGTTTATCGGCTTTCATCTGGCTGATCAGCTCATCTACCGCTTCCAGCCCCTGCTCTATTTCATCTTCTACCTGCTGGGCATTAAAAGAACGGATACGGCTACGATCCACTCCCGGGCTGGCATCAAGCAGTTTGGTCAGCTGATTATTTTCGCATCCCAGGCCAATCACCAGCACACCGCCGGCATTAGGGTGCTGAATCAAGCCAGCCAGCACCGTGCGGGTGTGATCCAGATCATCGCCCAGTTGTGAACAACCAAATGGATGGGTAAAGGCATAAATGCCATCTACCGCTTCACCGTAACGTTTACGAGCCTGTTCAGCAATACGCATAGCCGCCCGGTTAACACAACCTACGGTATTAATAATCCACAGTTCATTGCGGGTGCCAACTTTGCCATTAGCACGGCGGTATCCCATAAAATGTTTGGGCAGGCTGTCAGGAAAATGTAGCGGCTGTGCCTGACATCCCTGATAGCGGTAATCAATCTGTCCGCTGAGCAGTGTTGCCAGGTTATGAGAGTGAATATGCTCTCCGGCCTGAATATCTGTGGTGGCACCACCGATAGCAAAACCATACTTTATAACCGGCTCACCTTTGGCAAGAGGTTGCAGTGCAATTTTGTGCCCGGCAGGAATATCCTGCACTGTGGTAATCGCTGCAAAAGGCTCAGGCAGAACAGTACCCGCCGCAAGAGCCTGTAATGCCACCACCACATTATCACGCGGGTGTACCTGCAACACCTGAAGCTGTTCCGGTGCCGAGACAGGATCGGCTATTGCGACAGAGCAACCGGGTTTCTGTTCTGTTGTCATCTTTCACTCACTGTATTTACTTAGCTTGCCAGCGGTGGCATTTCTTATTTTAAAAATAGCGGCGCCGATAAATCGCACCGCTGTTTAATGCCTGTTATTAATTAAACTGTAACGGTTTACCGTTAAGCAGTACGGCGTCTTTTTCTACCGAAGCGACATTCTCCAGTACACCGATAGCATCAGCCTGTTTAAAGTTCACATTATGTAATGTCACGCCACTGATAGGTGCACGTTCAAAACCACGCAATTCAAATGCACGTTGGGCTTTTTTCACCGTCATATTGCTGATATGCAGGTTTTTCACCTGAGGTAAAAATTGTCCGGCATCGCCTTCTTCGTAATAAAAGTTAATCACAATAGCGTCTCTGACTTCGCCGATATCAATATCACGAACATAGATATTTTCGATCAGGCCACCACGCACTGAGTTGGTTTTTATCCGGATCCCCCGATCCAGATTCGGGCTGCTCATCTGGCAACGGCGGGCAAAAATATTTCGCGCGCCACCGGAGATCTCACTACCGAGTACCACACCGCCATGACCGGCCCGCATAATGCAGTCTTGTATCACCACATTCTGCACCGGTGTATTCAGACGGCGACCATCATTGTTACGGCCCGATTTCAGCGCTATACAATCATCACCGGTATCAAACAGGCAATTTTCAATCAGTACCCGGTTTGATGATTCCGGGTTACAGCCATCCGAGTTAGGGCCGTGACTGACACAATTTACGCCACGTACAATTACGTCTTCCGACAACACCGGGTTAATCAGCCAGAAAGGAGAATTGCGGATGGTGATGCCTTCAATTAGTACCCGCTTACAACGATATGGCTGGATAAAAGGCGGCCGTAAAAAGTTTTGCTCAAACCGGCGTTCAGCCACAGGTACGTTTTCTTCAGCCATACGGAATAGCGGAGTACGGGTATTTTCCTGATCTGTTGCTGCATCGAGTTGCCATGGCGTGTGTTTCCATTTGCCTTTCCACGGCCACCACTGAGTATTAGAGCCATTCCCTTCCAGAATACCCTCACCGGTAACAGCGATATTTTCCTGTTCCAGCGCATAAA
>CAZXTH010000387.1:0-3442 GCA_964643585.1 uncultured Pseudoalteromonadaceae bacterium | reverse complement strand
GCATGTACAACAACAGCTGCAACAACGTGAAGCCCGTCAGCAACCGGAGGAAAACCGACGGATACATACTACCGGGCCAGAACGGGAAAGACGGCATGATGCCCGCCAGCAGATGCAACCGGAACAACGCCACAACCGTGAAACACCTAATACCAGAGAAAACAGACCTGTGACCACGGACACAAGATCACAGCAGCAGGCAGTCAGAGCACCTCAGCAAGCCAGAGAAGTCAGACAAGCTGGTCAGCCAACGCGCGAAATAAGACAGGCAACACCTAATAGCGGCCTGCTGCAACGGGAAGCAAGGCAACCATCCCCTGCGATCAAATCTCCACAGGCTCAGCGGGAAAACCGCTCAGCTCCAAGACAAGAACACAGTTACCGTCAGCAATAATTGCTGACGGCCTGCCTTCTTTCATCCCCACTTTTTATTGATATAAAACAATAGAAGGGACCTAAAATCATTAAGGTCCCTTCTTAGTTTGATCCAGACCAAAGAAAATCCTGTCAGCAGGCGCACAATGCCTTCAGTTTTCAGCACAGGAGAAAATCATGAAAACAGCAGTTACCGCATTAAGTTTAGCTTTAGGCCTGGCTCTGACAGCACTGCCTGCTTCTGCCAATATGTTCGAAGGTTTCTCTGTAAATGTGGGTGCCATCAGCGTCATGCCAGATGACAGCAGCACAAATCTGAACGTTGTTGAGGGCGTTGCTCAATTACCTTCAGGTTCTACTGCAGTTGGTGTAAATACTAACACTCAGTTGGGTCTGACTTTTGATTACAAATTAAATCAGAACTGGACTATCGAGCTGGTTGCCGCCACACCTTTCAGCCATAACATTACCGTTAAAGGTTCAGACATTGATGGTCTGAAAATTGGTAAAACCAAACATTTACCACCAACATTACTGGCTCAGTATCACTTTACTACTAACAACCGTTTTGATCCTTTTGTTGGTATTGGCATCAACTATACGAATTTCTTCCAGGAAAAAGCTGATACTCAGCTGATTGATACGCTGCAGGCTTTAAACGTTACAACAGCTGCTGATAACGTAGAACTGAAACTGAAAGACTCCTGGGGTATCGCCTTCCAGGCAGGTTTTAACTACAAAGTCACAGACAATCTGGGTATTCACTTTATGCTCAGTAAAATTGATATCGATACTACAGGCCGGGTTCTGGTAAACAGCAATACTATCCAGACAGTAGATGTTGATATTGACCCTTATGTTGCAATGCTGGGTTTCCGCTGGGAACTGTAAACAGTATTTTCACCGGTAATACCTTTATGGTATTACCGGCCTTCGCTTTTCAGCCTGCTGATAATCACCTTTTCCCCAACCAGATTTATGACATACTAGAGCCAACAGACCCTAAGACCTGTATACAACGGAGTTTTTATGGCAACCGAGGTATCCCCTTCTGGCAAAATCAAGTGGCAGGAATTATTGCAGTCCGGCAACCGGATTTTTATTGGTTCTCATGCTGCAGTTCCCACAACACTGATCGACAACCTGATTGCTAACGCAAAACAGCTTCACGATATTGAAATCGTACAGGTATACACACTTTCTGATAATAAATGGGTTAAACCAGAGTACCAGCAGCTGTTTAAAGTGAATGCTCTGTTTATTGGTGGAGATCAGGTCAGGCAAGCTGTGGCTGAAGGCCGGGCAGATTACACCCCTTGTTTTTTTTCTGATATTCCATCGTTGTTCAGCGACGATATTTTGCCGCTGGATGCTGCGCTGATTATGGTCAGCCCTGCAGATCAGCATGGCTATCATTCGATGGGGGTTTCCGTCGATATCGTCTCAGCTGCTGCCAAAGCGGCTAAAAAAGTGATCGCGCAAATCAACCCTGCAATGCCGGTCACTTATGGTCAGGCATTTATTCATCAGGATCAGATTGATGCTTTTATCGAGGCTGAACAACCCCTGCCAGAGATGCCAGCCCCAGTACTGGATGAGGTGACAGAACGGATTGGTCAGTACGTTTCAATGCTGATAGAAGATGGTGCAACACTGCAATTGGGCATTGGTAAAATCTGTGATGCCGTCTTACGTTATCTGGGCAATCATAAAGATTTGGGTATTCACAGTGAAATGATTACTGATGGCGTGATGGAGTTAATCAACAAAGGGGTGATTAACAACCGCCGTAAAACGTTCCATCCTGGAAAAACGGTTACCAGCTTTTGTATGGGCAGCCAGAAATTATACGATTTTGTCCACATGAACCCGCATATCGGGTTTTATCCAAGCGAGTACGTTAACTCCCCGGCAAATATTGCCCGTAACGATAACATGGTTGCCATTAACAGTGCGATTGAAGTTGATCTGACCGGGCAAATCGTATCAGACTCCATCGGCCACCAATTCTACAGCGGTATCGGTGGCCAGGTAGATTTCAGCCGTGGCGCCTCCATGAGTAATGGCGGCAAGCCGATTATTGCCCTCCCCTCAACCGCCAGAAATGGCACCGTATCAAGGATAGTTCCCTACATTACCGAAGGTGGTGGCGTGGTAACTTCCCGTGGCCATGTTCACTATGTAGTAACTGAATTCGGTGTTGCTTCATTACGTGGCAAAAGTATCCGCGAACGCGCACTGGAGCTTATCCGGGTTGCTCACCCCAAGTTCCGCAAACAACTACTGGAAGAAGTCCGCAAACATTACTGGGTACCTCATTACCAAACCCAAACCCCGGTAGAAGTGCCAGAACTGGGTAAGGTCGGTTTTAAACCGCTCACCATTGCAGGTGAAAATTTTGACCTGCGCCCGCTAAACCCATCCGATGAACGCCGGTTGCAGGAGTTCTTTTACTCACATACCAAAGAAACATTACAGCTACGCTATAACGCTGTTCCAACCCAGATGAGCAGGGAGAAATCCTGTACGCTGGTCAGCGTCGATCAGTCTAAAGATCTGGCACTGTGTATTGTGAAGCAAAAAGGTTCTGTGGTACAAATTCAGGCTGTAGGACGCTATTACCTGATAGAAAGTAATAACAGCTGTGAAGTCGCCTTCGTAACCCGTGAAAAGTTTCACGGTAAAGGTATGGCCAAACGTTTACTGCTAGAGCTAATCAATATAGCTCGCCTCAGAGGGCTAAGCAGCATGATGGCTTATGTCCGCGCTGATAACAAACCTATGCTGACCGTATTTGAAAAAGCCCAGTTTAAACGCCTTCCCGGAAACGAACCCGGAGAAGTACAGCTATTACTGAATCTGCAGCCGGAAACGGAGACTACCGATGCCGATAACCCTGTTTAGCCACGCTGACTGTAACAAGCATCAGGCTGGTGAACACCACCCGGAAAGGCCTGCCCGTATCAATGCGATCAGCGATCAGCTTATCCGCTCTGGCATGGAATTTATTATTCAGCAAAAAGATGCTTCACCTGCCAGCCGGGAAGATCTGTACCGGGTACATACC
>CAZXTH010000386.1:2538-3450 GCA_964643585.1 uncultured Pseudoalteromonadaceae bacterium | reverse complement strand
AGGCTACGCCTTTAACCGGTGGCGAGGATGCGGTTAACACCATGCAGCTGATTGATCAGGTTTATACCAGGGCAGGCCTTAAAAGCCGTGGGTTGTGCCGTTAAGTAACCACTGACAAAGCAACATTACTCTGTCAGTGGTTCAAAGTGCAATAACCATTGAGTAGCAGACACTTTCAGATAACTGCTCTGTGTATACCAGTCGCCCAGAACATAGCGCTCAGCAGGTTGATTATTCACTTCCAGCTGGTGTACAGCCGGGCGGTGAGTATGGCCGTGGATCAGTTTTTGCACCTGATTAACCGACATCTGGAGTATCACTTCTTCCTGAGTAACATCCATAATTTCACTACTGTATAGCTTCTTATGCTCGGCGCTTTTTGCTCTGGCTTTGCGCGCCAGGCGCTGACGGTACCACAATGGTAATTTCAGCATCAGCCATTGCCACCATGGCTGATTCCACCATTTGCGGAATTTATGGTAGTTAACATCCAGTGTACACAGGCTGTCGCCATGCATAATCAGTACCGGTTGGCCATAGAGATTGATCACCATTTGCGGTGGCAGCAGAAACATGCCGGCCTTGCTGGCGTAGCGTTGTTTTAGCAGAAAGTCGCGGTTACCGTGGATAAAATAAACCGGCACTCCCTGAATTCTTAACTGCTGCAGTGCGGCTGCAACTTCATCCAGCAGTGGCTCCGGATTATCGTCACCAATCCAGACTTCAAATAAGTCACCAAGAATGTATAACGCTTCAGCTTCACTGGCCTGCTGTTGCAGAAATGACAGAAATGCAGCAGTAATATCAGGCCGATCTGCACTCAGGTGCAGATCGGCAATAAACAGCGTAAAAGGCTCAGCCATCTGCTATCAGCCGTGGAATTCAGCACGCTCAATAATGACCGGTTTAACC
>CAZXTH010000386.1:2216-2528 GCA_964643585.1 uncultured Pseudoalteromonadaceae bacterium | reverse complement strand
GCATGCATTCCGTTACGGCCAGTAGCTACTTTCTTGATAGCGTCAATCACATCCATCCCTTCGGTTACTTCGCCAAATACACAGTAACCCCAGCCTGAACCGCTTTCAGATGAAAAATTCAGGAAATCGTTATCTGCAACATTAATAAAGAACTGGCAGGTTGCTGAATGCGGATCGTTGGTTCTGGCCATAGCAATCGTGCCTTTATTGTTGGCAACTTTGTTGTTTGCTTCGTTTTTAATCGAGGCATTAGGCGTTTTTTGTTCCATTTCAGGTGTAAAGCCACCGCCCTGAATCATAAAGCCATTAATG
>CAZXTH010000386.1:0-2206 GCA_964643585.1 uncultured Pseudoalteromonadaceae bacterium | reverse complement strand
CACCATTTTCCACCGTGTCATTAATGGCTTTATGATTCAGGGCGGTGGAAAATGGTGTTATCGTAGAAGCCGTCTTTTACATAGCCAATAAAGTTTTCAACAGTGGCCGGAGCCTTGTCTGCAAAAAGGTTCAGTTTGATAACGCCATAGTTGGTGTGTAAGCTGATCATGGTTTTTCCTCTGTTAAATTGCCGCTATTCTACCTGAGCCTCACCAATTCATAAAGCAAGAGGATAGCTCCTTGCTTAAGCCGGTGTTACACTATTTCACTTTGCGGCAAAGCCTTGTCGCAGGTTATTTTAAGGTGGGCTTAGAGGAATTCATGTTGCAGATTTTTAATACCCTGACTCGTAAAAAGGAAATCTTTACACCGATCACGCCCGGAAAAGTAGGGCTTTATGTTTGTGGTATTACAATCTATGACTACTGTCATATCGGCCATGCCAGAACTTATGTCGCGTTTGATGTTATTAACCGGTATCTGCGTTTTAGTGGTTACGACGTGAACTATGTACGCAATATTACCGATGTTGACGATAAAATTATTAAACGGGCTGCTGAAAATAACGAGAGCTGTGATGCGCTGACTGCCCGTTTTACCCAGGCCATGCATGATGATTTTAATGCGCTTGGCTTGTTGCCGGCTGATGTTGAGCCACGGGTTACCACGCATATGGCGGAAATTATCCAGTTAATCCGGCAACTGGTAGATAAAGGCTATGCCTATCAGGCTGCTGATGGCGATGTGCTGTTTGATGTCAGCAAATATGAAGCATATGGCGAGCTGAGCCAGCAGAATCTGGACATGCTAAAAGCCGGTGCCCGGGTTGAAGTGGCACAGAATAAAGAAGATCCGCTGGATTTTGTGTTGTGGAAATCTGCCAAACCAGGTGAACCGTTTTGGGCGTCACCATGGGGTAATGGCCGGCCGGGCTGGCATATTGAATGTTCGGCTATGAGTGCCAAGCATCTGGGCGAGCATTTTGATATCCACGGTGGTGGTTCAGATTTACAGTTTCCACACCATGAAAATGAAATTGCCCAGTCTACCTGCGCACATGGTCATAAATATGTGAATACCTGGATCCATACCGGTATGGTGCAGGTAGATAAAGAAAAAATGTCCAAATCACTGGGCAATTTCTTTACCGTGAAAGATGTGCTGGCACAGTACAATGCTGAATCTGTACGTTATTTCCTGTTATCCAGCCATTACCGCAGCCAGCTGAATTATTCTGCTGAAAATCTGGAGCAGGCACATGCTGCATTAGGCCGGTTATATACGGCTTTGCGTAATGTAACACCTGCAGAAAATGCTGATTCAAATAACCAGTATGTCGTACAGTTTAAAGCGGCAATGGACGATGATTTTAATACTCCTGAAGCTTTACCGGTATTGTTTGAACTGGCACGGGAAGTTAATCGTTATAAAGAAACTGAGCCAGCTAAAGCGGCTGAACTTGCAGGTGTGCTGAAAACACTTGCAGGTGTGCTGGGTATTTTGCAGGGCAGTGCTGAAGTATTTCTGAAATCGGGAGCTTCTGATGATGACGTGGCAGAGATTGAAGCACTGATCGCTGCACGTAATACCGCCCGCCAGAATAAAGACTGGGCCGCAGCCGATAAAGCCCGCGATGCGTTAACAGCCAAAGGGATTATTGTGGAAGATAAAAACGGCGTGACCAGCTGGCGCAAAGCCTGAATCCATTAAGCTGATGAAGACATAAAAAAACCGCCTTGGGGCGGTTTTTTTATTGGCATTGGAAGTGCTTACTTGTCGTGGTAAAGCTCGCAGGCTTCCAGTGTGTTTTCAATCAGGCTGGCAACGGTCATGGGGCCTACGCCACCAGGTACCGGCGTAATATAACGGGCGTGCTTTACAGCAACACTGTATTCTACGTCGCCTACCAGTTTGCCGGTATCCAGCCGGTTAATGCCGACATCAATCACGATAGCACCTGGTTTTACCCAGTCGCCTGGAATAAATTCCGGTCTGCCAACGGCAACAACCAGTAAATCTGCTCTGCGTACCTGTTGTTCCAGATTACGGGTGAATTTATGGCAAACAGTTGTGGTACAGCCTGCCAGTAATAGCTCCAGTGCCATCGGGCGACCAACAATATTTGATGCACCGACAACCACCGCATCCATACCTTTAATATTTACACCGGTGCTTTGCAGCAACGTGATAATGCCTTTAGGTGTA
>CAZXTH010000385.1:0-3472 GCA_964643585.1 uncultured Pseudoalteromonadaceae bacterium | reverse complement strand
GACTCCCTGAACGTGATCGCCTCAGTGTCGAACCAACTGCGGAACAGAACATCTCACCGAATCCACTCGGGGTAATTCAGTTGCTCACGGCAGTTGATCTGGAAACCGGCAAGTCACTGAAAGGAGTACCAGTACACCCCCGAATTGGACAGCATGTCTTCTCTGCACATCCAATGCTCGTGAAGCAAGCCGTGGAAGGAACTAATCTTTCAGAATCAAGAAAGGTACAGCTCGCAGTGTTCCCGCATGCGCAAAACACTAGTGTTTCAATCCCGCCTGCCTATATCTTCGGGCGTCATTGCGCAGTTCTAGGTACAACAGGTGGTGGGAAAAGCTGGACTTTAGCTCATCTGGTCGAGGAAATTGCCAGGCTCGGAGGAAAGGCCATACTGTTCGATGCGACGGGTGAGTACGAAGGGCAAGCGAACGGTATAGATCATGTTCATCTTGGTGGACTGAGGGAGGATGTTAGAGACCAACGGAAATTTGTTAGCTTTCCATATAGTCAATTCTCTGAGACCGACCTGTTTGCGATGTTTCGTCCGAGTGCAAGCGCTCAAGTCCCAAAGCTAAGGGAAGCAATACGCAGCCTGAAGTTAGCCCATTTGGCTCCCGGCATTGCAGTTGATGGACTGATCAAGAAAGCAGATCAGTCGAAGGTTCCATTTGAAGATGCTTTACTCCAACATGGCGCAACCTTAGGCAACATAGGTGCAGACTTCAATATTCAACTGCTTGCTCGCCAGATAGAAGAAGAGTGTATATGGTCTACGAGTAATAGAGGGCCACGCATGTGGGGTGGAGCAAATGCCAGTGAGCTAGGTTTCTGTACTACATTGATCTCACGTATATCTTCCGACGTGGATTCCCAACATCTGACGTGTGTTTTCCAACCACATCGCTTAGACGAACCGCTTACTACATCAATTGATAGATTCCTTCAGGATGCAACCAAGCGCGTTCTGAGGATTAGCATGGAATTCTTGCCATTTGAGCATAACACTCGAGAACTGGTTGCCAACGCAGTTGGTCGCTATCTGCTCCGTTTAGCACGTCAAGGCCGCTTTAGTCGCAGCCCTCTCGTTGTACTACTTGATGAAGCTCATCAATTCCTGGACAAGAATATAGGCGATGAATTCTCGAAGACGCCTCTTGATGCATTTGGACTGATAGCAAAAGAAGGCCGCAAATATAGTCTGACCTGCGTGCTCGCAACACAACGTCCTCGGGATATACCCGAAGATGTGCTTAGCCAGATGGGCATGTTCATCGTTCACAGGTTGATAAATGATCGTGACCGAAACGTAGTTGAGAAGGCTTGCGGTAACTTAGATGCCTCTGCTGCCGCTTTTTTACCAACATTAGGGCAAGGCGAAGCCATAGTCGTTGGAGTAGACTCACCCATGCCCTTACCTGTCCTTATTCGGCGACCAACAACCCCCCCTTTATCCCGGGGAGCGGACTACGAGCGGCTATGGGAAGCGCAGCCAAGACAAACCTAATGACCGTAAAAATGTCCGATATCAAACCTTTCGTGCAAATCAAATGAGGCTTGAAATCATATACTGGACAATAAGTTAGCTCTGTTTTGTGCCATTTGCAGAAAATGCAGCGCTGTGGGCTGGGGTCCACATGAGAGCCTTGAGAAAGCAAGCCACATCGCACTGGGGACGGTGAAAGAATTCAGAGCTTGCATGCCTTGTTCATCATAGTATCCCATTCCTTCGCGCACCACAAAAACACGGCACAGTAGCAAGTGCAAAGAAAGACTTCCGCTTTCGATCCAAAGCGGACTATCGAGAATAGCCTGTCGAATCTTATTCCGGTGAAATAACAGACTGCTTCGGTTTTAGAGCATGAAATCCATAGTCTGTATTTATATTCTTTTCTTTCCAAAGGCGTTCATAGTGAGAAAATGACGTGGGCGAAAAGTAGTTTTTTCTATTTTCGTTAAGGCTATAAAATTCCAGACCAGATTTCAAAAAAGGGAAGTTATCAAAAAACAGCGACCTATCATCGTTAATTGATAGTTCATATCTGTTGCACATTACAGTGGAGGTTGATTCTACGCTTGATCTTTGAATCTTTGAAAATCCGCGCCTTAACAAAATCTCGGCAAATACTTCATTGTTGCTCAAGTTAAGACTTTTTAGCTTTTTCAGATGTGGAGGATATGTAAGGTAAGCGCCAGCCCTAGCAGACTCGGACATTAAATCCCAGGCCTTTAACTGAATATAAAACTCATCGTCACTCCCATCGAAGCCAGTGACAAGATAAATTTCGTTATAAGAAGATTTACGAATCGCGCTCAATACCTCGCTTGTAAAAAAATCAGCTCCAAAATTTTCTCGTTTACACTTTTTCATAAATTGATATGAATCATAAACCACTAAGCAGCATTGTTCGATATCCTTCCTGTATTTTTTTAATCGCTCATTTTTACCTTTCAAAGAATCCAAAAAAGCATCTTGGAAGTCCTTCAAAGTATAGTTTGGCAGGTTTAGAATTTTGGTCTTGATCGGTTGGTAGTTATTGTTTTTACCAAAATATGTGATGCTCTGGGGTCTTAACTTGAGCTTGTCATCTCTGTGTATATAAGTGCCATCCATGATTCTTTTTGCGTAATTTGGCATGTTTACTAATCGGGCTGTTGCTCCATCAAGATACAGCTCGGTAATTTCAATGCCGATTAAGGTGTCTCCTAGATTAGTATTTTTATATTCTAGAATAAAATCTGGCATTTCAGATTTTATTACTGTACAGCAATCGTCCTGCTTAAAAATTCTGCTTAAGATTTCAAATTCTTTTTCGGTTTTTGTTTTTACCATACTAAGCTCTCACATTAATTAATTTTCTAAAGCCGAAGATGGCGTTACGCTATCAGCGTAGTTAGGTATTTTCCATCGAGCACACCTTAAGTCATCGTCTTACACACATCTCGCATCTGTGCGAAACGACTGTCAACTCGGCGCATCCAAGCCATTGATTCCATTGACATCGACGATCCGTCCAGATGCTGGACTAAGGCAAATAGCATTGACCATAGACCCTTGATTTTCAATGAATAATTGAGATGCGTAAGACGATGACCTTAAGTGGGCCGCTCGCTGTGGACTGCTACAGACAGCCCTTGACCGACTTGCCGGCGCCGAGAGTCCAGAATGGGGCGATCTCTCTCCTTCACGAAGGGCAGCTTCTGGCCGATAACAGACATTATAGAATTTCGTTTGTATTTTGTTACCTCTGCCTACCCACTTTTCTAAACCCCCGATCCCGCGCCATGAACGCTTCCAGCATATGCGGGATCAATGTCATCGCATCAACTGGCTCGCCGTAGGTTTGCTCGTGCAGCGCGGCGTAGCGGTCGAGGTCGGCCTTCAGGTCGGCAGGACATACGAATGTCAGCTTGACGGTTTCACTTTTGGGTAGCGGCCCGAGCCGCAGCTTGTTCGTGTTCATTGCAAGGTTCCCC
>CAZXTH010000384.1:0-3484 GCA_964643585.1 uncultured Pseudoalteromonadaceae bacterium | reverse complement strand
AAACCTTGCTGCCATTTTGCTTACGCTGCACTGTAAACGCATCGTACAACTGGCCGGTTACCGTTCTGGACTCATAGCTCAGCTGGTCTGCCTCAATATTGATCACCTGATACAACTGGGTATCTTCTGCCACTTTCGCCATGTTCTTTCTGGCGTAGTCAGACACCAGATACATCTTCGGGCCCGCTACCGACACCACATACACCGGCCCTTGCCCTGCTGGCAGCTTGCCGGCTTTTGGCTGATAACGGCCATAGGTGTGATCATGCCCCTGCAGTACCAGATCAACGCCATACTGCTCGAACAGAGGCTGCCAGTGTTTACGCAAAATCGGGTTATCGCGGCCTTTAGAAACAGACACCATCGGATGATGATAAACCACGATGGTCCAGCGGGATTTATTGCTCTGTAATACCAGCTTCAGCCATTTGGCTTGAACGATCGCCTGCTGTTCATCATCAGTAGCGGCAGTTGAGTTCAGCACAATAAAACGCACGCCCTGATAATCGGTATAAAAAGCAGTATCGCGGAAGCTTTCCGGCCCGTTCTGAGGAATACCAAACTGATGCGTATATTGCGGCACCAGCACCCGGTATTCTTCTGGTGTGTCTTCGTTCACTTTAATATATTCATGGTTACCCGAAGCTACAATCTGGTTAACCATTGCCAGCGGCCAGCCTCCGGCATCAAACCATTCGCCCCATTCATCATCCAGAATGCCGCTACGGGAATTCACCATATCACCGGCATGCACCATCACTTTTGCTTGTGGTGCATGCATAAATGCCTGCCGTACGGTACGTGAAAAATGCGATTTCAGCGCATTCTGGGCATCCCCAAAATAAATCATGCTAAAAGCGCTGAATGCTTCGCTACTTGCAGTACGGAACTGCAGCCACTCACTCCAGGTTTGACCGCCTTTTACCCGGTATGCGTACAAGGTATCTGGTTTCAGATCAGTAAATGTCACCTGATGGTGATGGCTCAGCCCATTATCGGTAATCAGCGCCGATGTTGTGCCCCTAACGCCCATGGCTTTGACATGTAAGCCTGGCGTGGCATCGGCTTCAATGATTTCAGCTTCGGAATCCGCAACCACAGAATGCGTACGCCAGTTAACGGTTTGGCTGTTATAAGGTGATGCTGTAGGCATCAGGATAATCCGGTCAGGAAATACGGTTGGCTGGTAACGACTGACACCAGCCGGTACTGAGGTATTCTGCGCCTGCACACTCAGGCATGGCACCAGAAAAACACCTAACAGTACGCTTATTGGTACTATTTCTTTTAGTGCGATTTTTATTGGCACTCTTTTTATTGAAAACATCTGCATTAATTACGCCCTGAATAACACTGAAAAAGGCAACCGTGGCAGTAAACTGCCACGGTCACCAGCGGAGAGATCAGAAACTACCGCGTACGCCGACTAACCAGGTACGGCCAAACTGTTCGTGCTCGAACACCCTGCTACGTTCACCCTGATAACGAATCGCTTTGGTATCGGTAAGGTTGGTTGCTTCCATATACAGGCTGAACTGTTCTGTCAGCTGATAAGATGCACTGAAATCCAGTGTTGCCCTATCGTCCCAGTAGGTATTCAGGCCAGGATTAGCCGTATCCAGTGAGTCGATATAAGCCGAACGGAAGTTATAGGCCAGTTGGGCACTGATACCGAAACGGTCATAGTTCAGCGCCAGGTTATAGGTATGACGACTGGTGCCCGGTAAATCTGTTTTACCTATATTGAATGGCAAATCAGCTGAAGAATCGGTAAAGGTATAGTTAACCGAAAAACCAACTCCCGGCAGGCTATCCAGCGTTTGCTGCCAGTTCAGTTCTGCACCATATAAACGGCCTTTTTCGCCATTCTCAGGGCGAACCATATTAAAACCGGTATATTCGCCTTCAGTCATTACACTACGGGCTTTGAAGATCGGATCCTGCAACCGTTTATAGAAGACGCCAGCGGAAACCAAACCCAGCGGCTCAATATAATATTCTGCCATTACATCAAGATTGTGTGCATACGCCGGTTTCAGATCAATATTACCAATATCAATACTGCCAGCGCCTTCTGTACGGTCTTCTACAATTACATAAGGCACCAGATCAACAAAGTTAGGCCGGTTGATACCCGTGCTGTATGCCGTGCGGAAAATTACACCCTGCTCGGTTTCGTAACGTAAATGTGCTCCCGGGAATACCTTGGTATAACGGTTGCTTGCAGACAATACTGAAAACTCGTCGGTTTCAGTATCATAGGTTGCCGCTGAACCAGAGGTTCTGGTTTGTTCAACCCGTAAACCATATACCAGTGTGGTGTTGTCCCACTCCAGCGTATTCATCGCATAGGCCGCATAAGTGTCTTCTGATGCGTTGTAATCGCTGGTTACCGACGCAGCACCACGGTCCAGATAATCCGCATCTTCCAGTTGGCTGCCATAGGCAGAAATAAAGTCACGCTGCAGTTTAGGGCCATTATGATAATGGCCGCCAAACGGCCGTGAATCTTTGCTGATAGCAACATCAGCAAAGCTTGGAGCCTGTGCGCCAACGCTGTTACGGAAACGATCTTCATCGTTGAATTTATCTTTCAGACGGGCTTTGGCGCCAAATTTCACAGTAGACGTTGCTGAACCCAGCTGGCCCGGCAAAGTGACATTCAGGGCATAAGCAGATTCTTCTTCCTCTGCTTCACCGAAACGACGCTCGTAACGTCTGAAGTTATATTCATTAGTGCCGAAATTGAAATCATCACGTACTACACCACCATTGCCATCCAGTACCTGATAGTACGGCAGATCGCTGTCAGAGAAGTCATAAGCCAGTGCCGGGCGTGAACGCTCACGGAATAACAGATAATCACGGTTTGGATACTTCTGCGAAGCTTTGGAATACGCCACGGAGTAGTCCAGTTTAAAATCATCAAAATAATGATTACCGCCAAACTGGGTACTGTTGATGGTATTCACTACTGTACGGTGGCGCAGTTCTTTTTCAATGGTGGCGCGGCCAGCCACGCCCTGGCGGCTGGTTGAATCAGCAGAAAAACGCTCATACTCAATTAACAGCGTATCGCGGTATTCATCATCTTTAAAACGGGAAAAATTATGCGACAGATAAAAATGGCTGTTATCTGACGGGCGCCAGTCAAAACGGCCCGATAAACCCGTGCGGGTACGGGTTAATTCGTAGTCTTTAAACTCTGTCGTTTCTGGCAGAAACTCGCCGTTATCACCTTCAAACCACACATGTTCAACGTTATCCGTTACCCGTTCTGTTTCACTGTAACTGGCAGAAAACAGCACGCCCATATTCTCGTTACCGGCAATACGGCTGCCTACAGTGACACCGCCACGGGTAATATCGCCACTGCCTTTCTGGTTTTTACCACTGGCAATATTGGCACGGACAAAAGCCTCTTTGCTGTCCAGTGCGCCCTGCGTTACCACATTAATATTACCGGCAATGGCATCTGCATCCA
>CAZXTH010000383.1:3284-3500 GCA_964643585.1 uncultured Pseudoalteromonadaceae bacterium | reverse complement strand
ACCAGCTGAGCTATACCCGCTTCACAACGTCATGTGCCTTAACACGAGACGCATTCTACTGTTTTAATTAAGCCAGTCAATAACAAATTTTTAGTTTCATGCTTAACTGCTTAAAATTTAACTGACTTGCTGTTATTAACAACAAAACATCATCAAAAAACGTTCAGAGACACCAACTAAGCTGCAAGATCACGCCATGCAGATTTCAGATATTCA
>CAZXTH010000383.1:0-3274 GCA_964643585.1 uncultured Pseudoalteromonadaceae bacterium | reverse complement strand
ATCAGCTGGTTTACACCAGCTGATTAACCACCAGTCAGGTTTCCAAATTAATCCTATTAATGCCAGCATCTGCGCAGCTGTTTTGTATTTACCAATATTAGATACTGCAACATTAGCTCTTTTACCAATTTCGGCCATCCATTCCCGCAAGGCAGAAATCACAATTTCCCGGCTGATAATTATAATTGCTGGTAGCGTAAACCATAACGACTGATTATCTACTGCAATTAATACCAACGCGACAGCAACCATAACTTTGTCCGCTACCGGGTCAAGAAAAGCGCCAAAAGGAGTGGATTGCCCTAAACGCCTTGCCATATAGCCATCAAGCGCATCAGTAATCGCAGCAAGACAAAATACAAAAGCAGCCAGAAAACGCGCATGCTCATAACCGGAATAGAAACAACCGATAAAGACAGGAATTAACAGCAGTCTGAACAGCGTAAGCAGATTGGGAATATTCCACATTTTCATCATTCTCAGTAAAAGGAAAATTGTTACTGCCAGCATCACATACCAGCAGACGTCAGTATGCTACTTGTTATGACACGCCTGGTAAATCTTTTCTGCCTGCTGTTTCGATATTCCGGGTACAGAACTGAGTTCAGTTACAGAAGCCCGCATCACACCTTGTAATCCACCAAGATATTGCAACAATGCCTGCCGCCGCTTTTCCCCTATTCCCGGGATTTGCTCCAGCGGACTTTTAACCAGAGCTTTGCCACGTTTATTACGGTGTCCGGTTATAGCAAACCGGTGAGCTTCATCACGGATTTGCTGAATAAGATGTAAAGCAGGGGCATCTTCAGGCAAATGCAGGCTTTTCCCACTATCTGCCAGAATCAATGTTTCCAGCCCTGGTTTACGGCTGATGCCTTTGGCAACGCCAATCAGCAACGGTTTTTTACTATACGGCCAGCTACGGAATTGTTCTATAGCCATATTAAGCTGGCCTTGTCCGCCATCAATAAACAAGATATCCGGAATTTTTGTTTCATCCTGCAGTTTGCTGTAACGTTTATCCAGTGCAAACTTCATGGCGCCATAATCATCACCGGCGGTAACACCTGTAACATTATAACGACGATATTCCTGCTTAAATGGCCCTTGCCCGTCAAACACAACACAAGACGCTATAGTCGCCTGCCCCATGGTGTGGCTGATATCAAAACATTCCATTCGTCCTATAGCTTCAGGCAGTTGCAATAGCTGTTGCAAATCCTGATATCTGATACGGGTTTTATGAGCCAGAGACTGCTTACTATCAAGGGCTATCTGAGCATTCTTTTGTGCCAATGTCAGATACTGCGCTTTTTCACCACGCTGAGCATAGGTCATTCTGACCCGGCGCTCAGCAACCTGACCTATTGCAGCAGCCAACGTATCTGCGTCAGGCAGGTTTTGCGGCAAAACAACTTCCCGGGGAACCTGCTGTCCACCAAATCCATTCAGATAAAACTGTTGCAAAAAAGCAGATAAAACCTCATCCGGGCTAGTATCTGCCGGGACTTTCGGAAAATAAGACTTACTGCCCAAAACCTTACGATCGCGGACAAACAACACATGAACAACAGCCATGCCATGAGAAAAAACAAAACCAATGATGTCCATTTCTTCATGTTCGCCACTGACGTATTGCTGTTCCTGCACTCTGCGCAAAGCTGCTATCTGATCCCGAAAACGGGCAGCCTGTTCAAATTGCAGCTGCTCACTGGCAGCTGTCATTTTCTGCACCAGATTATCAATTACCTGCTGATTTTTACCTGACAAAAACAACGTAGCCAGCCTCACCTGCTCGGCATAATCATCATCGGTTATTTTTCCAACACAGGGGGCAGAACACAATTTCAGCTGGTACTGCAGGCAAGGCCTGGTTCTGGCCCTATAAAAACCATCTTCACACTGGCGGATAGGAAAAATCTTCTGCATGGTTTTCAGGCTCTGCCATACCGCTCCTGCGTTAGGGTAAGGCCCGAAATATTGTCCTGGTTGCTTGCGAGGCCCCCGATGTGAACTGATTCTGGGATGCCGGTGACTACTGATAAGAATATAAGGGTAAGATTTATCGTCTCGCAGCAGGACATTATATTTAGGCAGATATTCCTTGATAAGGTTATTTTCCAGCAACAAGGCTTCTGTTTCGCTGTGTGTCAGAGTGAATTCAACCTGAGCAATTTGCGAAACTAAGGTACTGGTTTTAATACTGTCCAGTTTACTGCGAAAATAGCTGCTAAGACGATTACGGAGATCTTTGGCTTTACCAACGTAAATAACATCATCCGCAGCATTCAGCATCCGGTAAACACCGGGCTGATGCGGTACGGTTTTTAAAAAAGCTTTAGCATCAAACATCAGAATACAGCAATCAGGCTTTGGCGATATCAATCATACCATGGCGTAAAGCCAAATGTGTCAGCTCCACATCTCCGCTGATGGATAGTTTTTCAAACATCCGGTAGCGATATGAATTTACCGTTTTTGCGCTGACATTCAGCTGTTCAGCAATATCATTCACCTTTTGTCCCTGTGTAATCATCATCATAATTTGTAATTCACGATCTGACAGGTCATGAAAAGGATTCTGGCTTTGATTGGTTACTTTGCTCAGGGCCATTTTCTGAGCAACTTCATCAGAAATATGCCTAACTCCCGAATAAACCTTACGGATAGCCGCCACCATCTCTTTTGGTGCTGAATTTTTGGAAATAAAACCAGCTGCACCCAACTGCATTACTTTAGTTGGGACGGGTTCTTCACAAGAAACAGATAACGCCAGGACTTTGATATCCGGGCAATAATGCAAGATACGTTTGGTTGCAGTCATGCCGCCCATACCGGGCATATTCATATCCATAAGAACCACATCAGGTTCGTGCTGACGACAAAACTGCAAAGCTTCCTCACCGGATCCAGCTTCGCCAATTACCTTGATGCCACGCTCATCCATAAGTATGCGACTGATCCCAGTACGTACAAGCTCATGATCATCAACTAACAAAACGTTAATCAACTTAGCTCTCCGCTCAACGGGTATTAGAATTATTGTGCCAGTTAGCATAGCTGAGGTTGCCATTTTTTGCTAACGATGAATGACCTGAAACCGATGATTCAGCCAGTCAAAATGGAGTGTGCCAGAATGTTCCGTTTTATAAAACAATTAAGTTACAGGAAGACTTTCAGATGATCAAAATTAATACAAGATAAGATATTTTGGCAAGGTGTAAGTGGCGGAGGGAGAGAGATTCGAACTCTCGGTGGGCTATTAACCCACGCC
>CAZXTH010000382.1:0-3510 GCA_964643585.1 uncultured Pseudoalteromonadaceae bacterium | reverse complement strand
GGTGCAATTGGTGGTGTGGTTAACGTTGTTGATGAGCGAGTACCAACCGACCTGACGACCCGGGCTGAGTGGATGCTGCAGCGTGAGTCGGTTAATAACGAAAAACTGGCTTCCGGTTCATTTGGTACTGGTGTTGGTAATGTCGGGCTGTATGTTGATGGCTTCTGGCGTGACAGCGATGATTACCGGATTCCCGGCTCAGCTGAAGTTGCCGATCCTGACCACCCTGAAACATCGTCCAGCAGCGGACGGGTTGCCAATACGGCATCAACAGCTAAGGGTTTTACCTTAGGCAGCAGTTATATGCTGGATAATGGTTTCGTCGGGTTTTCTTATGGTCGTCTGGACCGTGAGTACGGTATTCCCGGACATTCGCATGGTGATAGCGCAGAAGAGGACGTGTATGCCGATCTGACGCAGGACCGTCTGCAATTACTCAGCGAGCTACACTTTTCAGACAGTCTGATTCAGACGGTTAATACCAAACTGGCTTTTACTGATTACCAGCATCAGGAAATTGAGCATGGTGAAGTGGGCACGACCTTTAAGAATAAAAGCCAGGAAGCCCGCATTGAGTTGCTGCACCGGCCGTTTGATGAATGGCGTGGCGGGTTAAGCCTGCATTATAAATTCAGCGACTTTGAAGCTATAGGTGCTGAGGCTTTTACTCCTCCTTCAGAGAGCACGATGCTGGCACTGGGCTGGATAGAGGAACGTCATTTCGGCCCATGGTTACTGCAATTGGGTGCCCGTATTGAGAAAGTGACAATTAAAGCACCGAATGTGCTTTTACCCGACCTGGATGCTCACAGTCATGATGATGACCACCATCATCATGACGAGTCTTCATTAATCCGGGTGTTTGATGTGAAGCACAGTTTCAAGCCTTACAGCCTGTCTGCCGGAACCGTGTGGGACTTTGCTGAGGGGTATAATATCGGGTTGTCGGTTTCCCGTTCACAGCGTGCGCCGGCAGCTTCAGAGCTACTATCGTTTGGGCCGCATATAGGTACTGCTTCTTATGAAATAGGTGCATTATTTGCTCTGAATGAGGATGATGGTTTTACGCTGAACCGTGAACCGATAAAAATGGAAATTGCCAACAACCTGGATCTGACATTCCGTAAGTTCAGTGGCGATTTCGGCTTTGTATTTAATCTGTTTTATAACAAAGTTCAGAATTACTACTACCAGCAAAACACCGGATTATTTGCCGAGAGCGGTCATTCACACGACCACGGACATGATGACGATCATGAGCATGACCACAGTGCAGAATTACCGGTTTATCTGTTTCAGGCAGCCGATGTTACCTTGCAGGGTGCTGAGTCACAGTTTATCTGGCAAATAGCCGAGCCCTACAAACTGACATTACAGGCTGATTATATCCGGGCAAAGCTGGATAACGGCGGTGATTTGCCCCGTACACCACCATTGCGTCTTGCTGCGGAATTTGCTTATACCGCAGACAATATCGCGGCTGATCTTCGTCTTACCCGGTACTTCAAACAGGACAAAACTGCAGAGCTGGAAAGTGCAACGGCAGGTTATACCCTGCTGGATGCCAATATCAGTTACTTCTTTGATTTAGGCCCGCAGGAGCTGGCGGTTTATCTGAAAGGCCAGAATCTGACTGATGAAGAAGTACGGGTTCATACCTCTTTCCTGAAAGATATAGCCCCGTTGCCGGGACGTTCTGTTGCTGTTGGGATCCGCGGCCGTTTCTGATTATTTGCCGGAGCAGCTATGTCCTGCTCCGGTGCGTTAATTTCACAAGGAGAATCTATGTTTCAGCCAAAACTCAGTGTTATTGCCGGCTTGCTGCTCAGCAGTATGTTTCTGGTTGCCTGTAATGACAGCACAACCACCATTATTGAGAAAGATCCGATAGTAGACGATGGTGATGATCACGATCATGGTTCAGCTTCAGCCGGCCGTCTGGTTATTTCGGATAAAGACAGCACGGTAGTCAGTGTGTATGAACTGGAAGATTACAGCCTGTTACAGCAGTTTACCCTGACAAATGCGGTATCTGCATTGTATGCATCACCGGCAAACCGTTACGCGCTGGCAGTGCAACGTACAGATGATAAAGTGGAGTTCATTGATGGTGGCCAGTACCTGGAAGCGCACGGCGACCACTTTCACACTATTAACAATGCACCTGCAGTTGCCAGCTTTGCTTTTAATGGCAGCCGCCCGACGCATGTCACGGTAAATGATACGCAACTGGCCATTTTCTTTGATGGGGTAAGCGGTACATCTGCGTCTGCCGCGGTTATTACTGAAAATGATATTGCAGGAAACAGAAGTGATTATCCGCAGCAATCATTCACAGCCAATATGCACGGCGCAGCCCAGGCCAGAGGTGAATACATGATTGCGACCATTTATGACACGGCAGCCGCTGCTGTGCAGCAGGTTGCGTTATATCACGCTCATGGTGATCATTTTCATGAAGAGGCGGTATTTGCCTCTACCTGCCCGCGATTACATGGCAGCAGCCAGAATGAACATTTTACTGGTTTTGGCTGTGAAGACGGTGTACTGCTGATAGAGCAAAGCGGTAATACCTTTACTGACAGCAAAATTCCTTATACCGACAGAATCAGTACTTTAAAAGGCTATGCGACAGCAGAGCATTTTGTCGGCTATAACAGTACCAGTAACAGCCTGTTTGCAGTACACCCGGAGCATGCTGAAATTGATGTGATTGACTGGCAGGCTGGCAGCGCAACTAAGATTGTGAGCAGCGGCTTTGCTGACCATGGTGAGAAATTTGTGGTAGTGGATGATCTGGGCTACCTGACTATTCTGGCTTACCACGGCCACAGCCATGATAGTACGGCAACAGAACCTTTTGAAGTTGCAGCTAAAGTACAGCTGACTACCACAGATGTGGCGGCAATGCCTGCCGGTAGCAATTTTGAGCTGGCGGTGTCTGCAGCCAGTGATGAAGTGTTTGTGCTGAACCCTCTGGACCGCTCAGTGCTGACGGTTGATCTGACATCAGGTGAAGTGGTTAACAAGCTGGAGCTGAACTTCCTGCCATTTAAACTGGTATGGCTGGGTATTGCAGCCGGGGAAGATGACCACGGGCATGCACATTAATACTGCTAAAACTCTGTCAAGGTTTGGGCATCCATCACCTTACTCACACTAAAACGCCGTAAGTTTAACTAATCAGCAGCAGGGTTAGCCCTGCTGCTTTTGCATTCTGCTCTAGTGCTGCCTGGTAACAGATAAATCTGTCAGCTCACCGGTAGCCCGGTTAATCATAAAATGATCATTGGGTGCGCCGTGGGTAAAGGCATTCAGGATACTAAACAGTGTACCGAAATGGCCTGATACAAATGCGCCAAGGCTTTGGTTCAGAGTCGTGTTTGGCCCGGTTTCTGATGATGGCTGCAGCAGCCTGGTAAATAACTGGTATTGTGCCAGCCTTGTCTGGCTGATATCGGCCAGTGCCAACTGCCCGGCGTTACGTAAGCGGTAGAAGTCTGTTGCCAG
>CAZXTH010000381.1:0-3512 GCA_964643585.1 uncultured Pseudoalteromonadaceae bacterium | reverse complement strand
GTTGCGTTCAGCGCCGGCTCACGATCCGGAGCAACCCACCAGGTGCGCTCGTTTATATTGATAACTACGAGATTGGCACCACGCCGGTCGCCACGGACTATGTCTACTATGGCACTCGTAACGTGCGCTTGGTCAAAGACGGTTTTGAAACGCTAGAGGTCGAGCAGTACATTCCGCCGCCCTGGTATCAATGGTTTCCACTCGACTTCGTGACAGAAAATCTCGTGCCGTGGGAGTTGCGAGACGAGCGCGCGATTGATTTTCAAATGAAACCACAGATGGTCACGCCGACCCATGAGCTGTTGTCGAGGGCCGAAGGGCTACGGCGTGGAAGTCATGTGCCGGGCTTTGTCGCGCCGCCTTCTCCGCCGCCGAACACCGGCGTGGTCGTGCCGGAGAAATACAGGTGGTGGAAAGTACCTGGAATACCACCCAGCATAAACAGCGAGGCAGAGCCCAGACTGGATGCGGTAGCAACGGTACGGGAAACCAGCCCCATATTGTAGAAAATAAAGGCCAGTGACACGGTAGCGAATACTTCAAAGAAGCCTTCTACCCACAGGTGAACAACCCACCAGCGCCAGTATTCCATTACAGATAAGTGAGTACGTTCGCCGTAGAATAACCCGGCACCGTAAAACATACCGACACAGATAACCGATGCAGCAAATAACGCCAGCAGGTTTTTATCGCCCGGTTGTTTCAGCGCTGGCACGATAGCGCGCAGCATCAGCACTAACCAGAACAGTACGCCGACCCATTTGATAATCTGCCAGAAACGACCGATATCAATGTACTCGTAACCCTGATGACCAAACCAGAAGCTGTATTGGTGCGGCATAATTTGCATAATGGCAAAATAGTTACCGGCAAAAGAACCCACTACCAGCACAATTAATGCCCAGAACAGCACGTCTACACCCAGTTTCTGGAATTTAGGATCTTTACCGCCGTTGATCACCGGAGCCAGGAATAACCCCGCAGCCAGGAAGCCGGTGGCAATCCAGAACATGGCGGCCTGAATGTGCCAGGTACGAGCGAGACTATATGGCAGAATTTCAGTAGTATTCAGGCCATAGAAACCATCGCCCTCGATAGTATAGTGTGCGGTAAAACCGCCCAGAAACACTTGTACAGTAAACAGGGCAACCACAACCAGAATATATTTACCCAGTGATTTCTGAGAAGGTGTTAAGGTTAAACGGCTGATAGGATCTTTGGCTGGTGCTTCCGGTTCTTCTTCATCGTGTTTACGCAGGAAGCAGAACGCCCATACTAAACCACCGACCCCAGCGATTAACAGAATAATACTGACAATAGACCAGATCAGGTTCTCAGCAGACGGACGGTTATCAATTAACGGCTCATGCGGCCAGTTATTGGTGTAAGTCACATCATGATCAGGGCGCTCTGTTGCTGCCGCCCAGGCTGTCCAGAAGAAGAAGTGAGTCATTTCCTGACGGCGCTCCAGCGACGGCAGAGTGTTATTCTTCATGGCATAGTTATGGCGTGTTTTTTCCAGCTCAGGGCTGTCGCCAAACAGGGCAATATAATGTGCCGCGGTCTGTTCGATTGCCTGCAACCGCGTTGTGCTTAGTGTCAGCACATCGGCATTGCCATCATAAGTATTGGTACGGTATTCCTGCTTCAGCGCAAATTGCAGCGCATTTTGTGTGGCGGCATCCAGCGAATCATAGCTCTGACCATACTGTTGCTGCGCTGTCAGTTCCAGCCAGGCGACCAGTTCACGGTGCAGCCAGTCTGCTGTCCAGTCCGGAGCCTGATAAGCACCGTGGCCCCAGATAGAACCCAGTTGCATACCACCAACTGATTGCCATGCCGTCTGACCATTAAGAATGCTCTCATTGGTCATCAGCACCTGACCTTGTGTATTAACCACCTTATCCGGGATAGGTGGCGCCTGACGGTATACTTCCGCCCCGAAGTAGCCTAAAACCCCAAAGGTAATGGCCAGGATGCTGATTAACAGCCACCATAGTTTACGATAGCCAGCCATAGTCTCTCCTGCTTATTATTGTGTATTGTCTGAAATACATATCGAACTCCTGTCTACATCAACGGTATTTCACTCCGCAGCATGCAATGGCAATAAGCAGGCCATAATTTAACATTATGATTTATATTGATTTTGTTAGGTTTTTAGAATGGTTGGGGTGATATTCACCCTGCGGCTGAAGGGGTGATTTGTACCACGCAGGGTGGTAATAACCCTGTCAATAAACAGAAAGGGGTAGAAGGGCTGGTTTCAGGATATTCTTAAGAACTTGTCTCGGATTTGCTGCACTTTGGCTCTGCGGTGTTAAAAACAGGTTCAAAATGCTCATTTACTCTGTGTAAACTGCGCTTTCTCACCTGTTTTTGCCTTGCATAACCTTTGTTCGCGAGATCTGTGACAGGTTCTAAGTGGGTTATTTCTCTTCCGGTGCTGTCAGGTTTCGGTTTTTCTTCTTTCTGTTACGTTTTCTGGAGCGGGATGGATTGTAATTACTGTCACGAAATTCACGGCTAAGGTATTGCTGCATTCTTGCATCCGACTCGGCAATTTCTGCCTGTCGTTTGGCCTCAAGTGCTGCCTGATGTTTTTTATGCTCGTAATTAAGCAGCCAGCCATGAACCATGGTACAGAGGCGCAGGCTAATCAAAGCACCGATAAATGCACTTAGCGTAGCGCAGGAACTCATCCGGTTAATACTGCATGAGTAGGTATAAGTCACACCAAATAAGGCATCAATATCAACCCAAAGCAGGGCTATCGCGGCCAGTGTCAGGCCAAACAGACACAGCAACAATGGTATGGTGAAACCCAGTATCCGCCAGCCAATACCCTGTTTTTCAGCAATAAACTTAGAAAGAGAAGTTTCAGTGCCTTCCAGTACAAAAGGTTTGGTGAAATAAGGGTAGATCAGCTTATGGCCAGTAACATAAACCAGCGTAAAGTAACTGATTAACACCAGTGTTGCGCCAGACAGCGCTTCAAGCAGAAATGTCATTGGGTATTTACGGGAGAGATCAGGGGCATAAGCGTTTTTATGGCATAGCTGGTTTTTTGATGAAACCGGACAGTATCACTTTTTTATAAATATAGAAATATTGGTTAATGTCATGCTCTACCTCCAATGCAGTATTTTGTTTTTACGGCAGCTTCTTTAAGGTGCAGGGAAAAATCGGGGGTAATTGTGGAAGTGTATTTATCCGTTAAAAAGCTGCATATGCTGTGCGCCGTGCTGACGGTATTACTGTTTGTTGGGCGTTTGCTACTGGATGCTTGTGGTCGTACAGGCTGGCGCAGGAGTATTTTCCGCTGGCTGCCGCATATTAATGACACCATATTACTGACGTTGGCAATGGGATTACTGGCACTTGGCGGCTGGCAGCCGGGTGTACATAAATGGTTGGGCATTAAAATTCTGCTGGTGGGCGGTTATATTATCAGTGGCGTGTTTGCACTGAATTTGCAGCGCTCAAAAACAGTAAGGCTGGTAGCGGTGACA
>CAZXTH010000380.1:0-3517 GCA_964643585.1 uncultured Pseudoalteromonadaceae bacterium | reverse complement strand
AAAGATATTGATAAACAATATGGCAACCAGCGCCAGACTGGCCAATACTGCAGAAAACCCCGTAAGCCGGAAGATTTTCTCTGTTCTGTGGCGCCGGGCCAGCGAAGCTTGTACTTTTTTCTGAACAGCACTTGGCTGATGACCTGGCTGGTTGACGTTTGAAGATGTCTCAGTAGTAGTGGTCATAGGTTACTCGTATTGTTCACGGTATTTACGCACGATTACCAGCGCAACAACGTTCAGCAGCAGGGTAATCACAAACAGGGTTAAGCCCAGTGCAAACGCCACCAGCGATTGCGGGCTGGCAAAGTCGTTATCACCGGTTAGCTGGTTAATAATAGTGACAGTTACTGTGGAAACCGCCTCAAACGGATTAGCCGTCAGTACCGGGCTGTTACCCGCCGCTAGCACCACTATCATGGTTTCACCGATAGCACGACTGACCGCCAGCAGTACGGCACCAACAATCCCTGGTAATGCTGCAGGCAGCACCACTTTACGGATAGTCTCGGATTTAGTAGCGCCCAACCCCAGCGAACCATCACGCATTGCTTTTGGCACTTGCGTAATAATGTCGTCTGACAACGAGGAGATAAACGGGATAATCATAATTCCCATCACAACACCTGCAGTCAGTGCTGATGTTGCGCGGATATCTAATCCAATTGTTTGACCAAGGTCATGCAGAAAAGGCCCCACTGTAACCAGCGCAAAGAAGCCGTAAACAATCGTAGGAATACCAGCCAGCACTTCAATAATCGGTTTGGCAGTATTACGCAGTTTAGCCGGCGCATACTCAGCCAGATAGATTGCTACCATCAGGCCCAGCGGTATCGCGACCAGCATGGCAATAAAGGCAATCAGCAACGTACCAGACATCAATGGCACCAGACCAAAACTGCCCTGTTCACCGGTCCCTACAGTAGAAAAACGTGGATTCCAGGTGGTGCCGAAGAAAAAGTCTGCCGGCGGAATAAAGGTGAAGAACCGTAATGTTTCACCCACCATCGACAGCACAATGCCGATAGTCGTCAAAATCGCCACTGCAGAACACAGAATCAGCAGAATTTTCATTACCCGCTCAACCTGGTGCCTTGCACGCAGTTGCGGATGAATACGGCGCAGACTTGCCAGTACCCCGGCAGCAGCAATGGCTGCCATAAGGCCGGTCAGCAACATAGCACTGCTCTGTTGTAACGCCTGCATATGGCGGGCAGCTGCCTGCTCCCAAGGCTCGGCATTAGCTACGATGCCAAAATTGCTGGCCAGATTAGAGATGCGTCGCATAACGATACGTAGATCATCACTACCCTGGGCAATAATGTCTGCCGGTAATTGCGCCATTACCATGCTCTGGATAGTGCCCGGCGCCAGCCAGTTCCAGAGCAGTAAAACAAAAAAAGCCGGTAATACGGCCCATAGTCCGACCATCATCCCGTAATGATGCGGGCGTGAGTGCATACGCTGGCCGGAGTTAACTGCCGCCACTTTGCGACTTCGCACCATCCCTAGCTGATAGCCTATAGCCATCAGTGCAAGCAGCACTACAATTAACGAAAGGTTCCCCATGGTCGCTCCAGTTGCGAATAATCAATACAGCTAAACAGGTAGCGGCAGCTTACCGCTTCTCGATTACAGTTTTATGACAGTAAAAAGCGATTACTGTAATAAAAGAAAAGCACCACCCTGAAAGGGTGGTGCCTGAAGTACTGTATAAGCTTAGGAGAATTACAGGCCTTTACGCTGTTTAATCGCGTTAACTACTGCAGTACGCTCGTTATCTGGCAGAGGAATCAGACCAGCTTCAGCCAGTGGGCTGACATCACCTGATACTGCATCACTCAGGAAATACTGGGCAAATTCCTGCAGACCAGGGATAACACCGATATGTTCGCCTTTAACATAGAAGAACAGTGGGCGTGATACCGGGTAATCACCAGCAATGATGCTTTCCAGAGTAGGTGTTACACCAGAAACAGTAGCAACTTTGATACGGTCACGGTTTGCTTCGTAGAAGCTCAGGCCGAATACACCGATAGCATCTTTCTGAGCCTGTAAGCGGGCCAGAGTTTCAGTATAGTCACCTGCGATTTCTACTACGCGGCCATCAGTACGCATAGCCAGACAGAACTTGCCAGCTTCGTCTTTACCCAGCGCTTTTACTTCTGCAAAGCTGTTACAGCCAGGGTTTACCACTTTCTCTTCATAAACTTCGCGGGTACCGTGGTTAGAACCAGGGATGGCCAGCAAAATTTCCTGATCAGGCAGTGACTTGTCAATCTGTGACCAGCGGGTATATGGGTTAGCTACCATTTTGCCATTTTGTGGCACTTGAGCAGCCTGAGCCAGGAATACATGCTTAGGCTCTAATTTGAAGTCACCAGCGTCGATACGTGAAGCAAACACGATACCGTCATAACCGATTTTTACTTCGATGATTTGTTTAACGCCATTCGCTTTACAGGCATCAATTTCAGCAGGGCGAATTGCACGTGAAGCATTGGCAATATCAATAGTGTTAGTGCCAACACCCTGACAGAACTGGCGTAAACCACCTGAAGAACCGCCTGAACCGACTACCGGGGTTTTGAACTGAGCGAAGTTGTTACCGAACTCTTCTGCCACGATTGAAGCAAAAGGTAATACAGTAGAAGAACCAGCGATCTGAATGGTGTCGCGGTTGCTCTGAGCTGCACTGCTGAAACTTACTGCAACTGCAGTGGCCAGTACCAGCTGGGTTAACTTATTCAATGTCATGACTAGCGTCCTCGTTAGGAATGTTGGTTTAGTAGTTTGACGGGGACTAGTCTGCTGGATCTTTATTTCAGGAATATGACAGGCAAAAATTTTAATTCATGAAACATAAATAAAAAATAACACACTGTTTTAAAAAGAAAATAACTGCGTGAAAATCTCAGCACTGTGTTATCTGGCCGCAAATTCAGCATAACCGATATTGCAGGCGGCCCAACATCTGGTCATATTGGGCCCTCTGTTTACCCTTGTTTTGGATACTAAGAACCTGTTTACGATCTCGCGAACAAAGGTTATGCAAGGCAAAAACAGGCGACAACCGAAGGTTGAACGTACTTTAGTACGGCCCGTAAGGGCGAGCCTGCGAGTAAAAAGCGCAGTTTACATAGAGTAAATGAGCATTTTAAGCCTGTTTTTAACACCGCAGAGCCAAAGTGCAGCAGATCGTAAACAGGTTCTAAGGAGTTGCCTGTGCGTTTTACTTTTTTTACCTTACTATTTACTCTGCTGGCTCTGCCCGTTCTGGCAGAGCCTTACTACCCGCCACCTGGCAACTGGGCTACGGCTACCCCGGAATCACTAAAGGTTGACGCAGAGAAACTGGCAGATGCCGTTAAGTATGCAATAGCCAGTGAGAATACGGCTTCAAAAGATCAGGCAATAGTACAGGCCACCACCTTTGGTGCCAAAGAGCCCTACGATCAGATTATTGGCCCGATGAAAACCCGTGCCGCAGCAAACGGCCTGATTGTGTATAAAGGCA
>CAZXTH010000379.1:531-3529 GCA_964643585.1 uncultured Pseudoalteromonadaceae bacterium | reverse complement strand
GGCCTATGTACTGTACACCTCGGGGTCTACCGGTCAGCCAAAAGGTGTGATGCTGCCGCATCGTGGTCCGGCGAATACGGTGGCGGATATCAACCACAAGATCGGGATCCAGCCGAAAGACCGGGTGATGGGTCTGTCTGCGCTGCATTTTGATCTGTCGGTGTATGACCTGTTCGGTACGCTGAGTAGCGGCGCGGCGCTGGTGATGGTCGGGCCTGATCAGTTGCTCGAACCGGCTGCCTGGCACCAACTGGTGGTCCAACATCAGGTCAGTATCTGGAACACAGTGCCGGCGCTGATGCAGATTTACACCGATTATCTGGCCGAAAGCAAGGCGGTCACAGGCGTGGGCGCCGACAACCCGATCCGGGTCGTGATCCACAGTGGAGACTGGATACCAGTGACGCTGCCACGGCAGATCCGGGAGTTCTGTCATCAGGCCCGCGTGCTTGGGGCTGGCGGACCGACCGAATGTTCGATTTGGTCCGCCAATCACTGGGTCAGCGACAGCGACTGTGACAAGGACAGCATTCCTTATGGCTATCCAATGCAAAACCAGCAGATCTATATCCTCAACCAGCATCTGCAGCAATGTCCGGTCGGCGTGGCCGGTGAAATGTATATCGGCGGTTGGGGACTGGCAGCCGGTTATCTGAACGATGCCGAAAAGACGGCCGCTTTGTTTATCGAACACCCGGAAACGGGCCAGCGGCTCTACAAATCCGGCGATTTGGGCCGGCTGACCGGTGTGGAAGCCGACGGAATTGAAATCCTCGGCCGGACCGACTTCCAGGTCAAGATCAATGGCCTGCGGGTCGAACTGGGTGAAATTGAAGCGGCGCTGCGGGACAGCGGTGAAATCAGCCAGGCATTGGTAGTGGCGACAGGAGCAGAAAAAGGCCGCGGCAAAAACCGGCTGGTGGCTTATCTGGTCGCTGCCGGCGACAGCGCGGCGGCAGGCACCGTGCAAAAAGACGCGGAAACCCAGGCCCGGCTGGTTGAATTCAAACTCAGCAAACCAGGCATCCGCAAAACCCAGGCCGGCGAACAGTCGCTGGCGTTGCCGGCTGTCGCCAGGCATCCGCGCGACTACATGCTGCGGAAAAGTTATCGGGAATATTTGGGCCAGGGCTTGGATCTGAACCGGTTGAGCCAACTGCTGGCGGTGCTGTCCGAATACCGCAGCAATGAACTGACGATGCCGAAATATCGTTACGCTTCAGCAGGCTCGTTGCACCCGGTTCAGCTTTATCTACATGTCAAAGACCAACAGGTAACGGGACTGGCGGCAGGTTTTTATTACTACCAGCCGGAGCAGCATCAACTGGTGAGGTTGCTGCAGCAACATCCGCTGACCAAGGATTCCTGGGGGCTGGGTGAAAACCCGCACATTTTCGAGCGCTCGGCGTTCTCCTTGTTCTTTGTCGGCGAGTCGGCAGCGATTGAACCGGTGTACGGTCAGGAAGATGCAACCGGCATGATGTATCTGGAAGCTGGTTATATGGGGCAGTTGCTGATGGAACAAAGCCCGCAGCAACAGATCGGGCTCTGTCCTATCGGTTATCTGGCCGCCGATGTGTCCGACAAGCTTGGTCTGTCGTCGTCGCAGCGCATTCTGCACGCCATGGTCGGCGGCGCGGTGACGGAAGAGCAAATCAGCAGCTTCGGTGCCGTCAATCATGCCGACGCGGCCGTCGCCAAAGAGCCGGGCCGTGAAGAGCGGATCCGCAGTTATCTGACAGGGCGTTTGCCGGACTACATGGTGCCAGCTGCGCTGGTATTCCTGGAACAGCTGCCGCTGACGGCCAACGGCAAAGTGGACCGTAAGGCGTTGATCAATATGGAAGTCAAAGCCGAGCAAGTCCGGGATGTGGTGGCTGCCCGCAACGATACCGAACAACAACTGCTGCAAATCTGGCAACAACTGCTGGGCACCACCGATTTTGGTGTCGAAGACAACTTCTTCGAAATCGGCGGCGATTCGGTGCTGATCCTGAAAATCCATCCGCAAATCGCGGCTTTGTGTGACGGCCAGCTCAGCGTGGTGGATCTGTTCAAGTTCCCGAAAATTGCGCAATTGGCTGCGCATCTTGATCAGCTCAGGCAACAGCAACAACCGACGGCAGTGGAGCGGGATCATAAAAGTGCGGCCGACAAGCAAAAAGCGGCGTTGCAGAAACGGCGCCAGCAGGCGCTGGTCAGGAATTAAGGAGCATGACGATGGATCAGTATCTCACAGCTGCTGAGCTGGCGGACGGTCAGGATGACAATGCGGTTGCCATTATCGGCATGGCCGGTCGTTTCCCCGGTGCGGACGATGTGGCCGCATTCTGGCAACTGCTGGCCGAAGGCAGGCCAGGGATCCGACAGTTCAGTCTGGAAGAACTACAGCAAAAAGGCGTGCCGGCGGCGTTATTACAATTGCCGAATTATGTGCGCGCTGCTGCTGCTTTAACAGATCCGGCCGGTTTCGATGCCGCTTTTTTTGACATGACCCAGCGCGAAGCCGAGATCACCGATCCGCAGCACCGGGTGCTGCTGGAATGCGCCCATGACGCGCTGGAACATGCCGGCTATGCGCTGGAGCAAGTACCGGGCGTGGTGTCAGTGTATGCCGGGGTAGGCATGAATACTTACCTGATCAGCAACTTAATACCAAATCCGCAAGTGCTGCAAAGCATGGGAATGCACCAGTTACTGCTGGGGAATGACAAGTGTTATGCCACCAGCCGGATCAATTACAAATTGAACCTGCATGGCCCGGCGATCAGCATGGATACCGCCTGTTCCACCAGCCTGGTGGCTATTGTCACCGGCTATAAGAGCCTGCTTGCGTACGAATGCGACATGGTGCTGGCAGGCGCTGCCAAAGTGAATGCGGCCGACCAGGGATATCTGTATGAAGCGGGCGGCATCAACAGTCCGGACGGTTATTGCCGGACTTTTGATGCGCAGGCCGCCGGGACCGTGTTTGGCAGCGGTGCCGGCATGGTGGTAC
>CAZXTH010000379.1:0-521 GCA_964643585.1 uncultured Pseudoalteromonadaceae bacterium | reverse complement strand
CTGAAAAGATTGGCCGATGCCAGAGCCGACAAAGATCAGATCCTCGGCATTATTCGCGGCGCTGCTATCAACAACGACGGTTCGGAAAAAGTCGGCTTTACCGCGCCGAGTGTCAGCTACCAGGCCGACGTGATCCAGTCTGCGCTGGCTTTTGCCGGCGTGGACGCCGCCAGCGTCAGTTATGTCGAAGCGCATGGCACCGGGACCCGGCTCGGCGATCCGGTCGAACTGTCTGCGCTCAGTGAAGCCTTTGCCGGCGTTGACAGCGGCTCAGTGCTGATTGGTTCGGTCAAACCGAATGTCGGGCACTTAGAGTCCGCTGCCGGTGTCACCAGTCTGATAAAGGTGCTTAAAGCCTTTGAACATCAGCAGTTACCGCCCAGCATCCATTACCAGCAGCCCAATCCGGCGATTGAGTTCGGCCGGAATCCGTTTCGGGTGGTCGCAGAACTGACGCATTGGCCCAGAACGGCGCAGCCGCGTCGTGCTTGCGTCAGCTCGTTCGGACTGGGCGGGACCAA
>CAZXTH010000378.1:0-3545 GCA_964643585.1 uncultured Pseudoalteromonadaceae bacterium | reverse complement strand
ACATTACTACTGGAAGCTTTCGGTGGTGGTTTTGCCTGGGCATCTGCGCTGGTTCGTTACTGAGCCCGCCTGCCATAAAAGTGACAGGATAAGATAATGACAAAAAAACTAGCAATCGTTTTCCCTGGTCAGGGATCTCAGAGTGTCGGCATGTTGGCCGATCTGTATCAGCAGTCAGAAGTGGTAAAGCACACTTTTGCTGAAGCTTCAGCTGCATTAGGTTATGACTTATGGGCTCTGGTCGCTAACGGACCAGAAGCTGATTTAAATGAAACTCACCGTACCCAGCCCGCACTGCTGACAGCGTCAGTTGCTGTATGGCGTTTGTGGCAAGAACAGGGTGGAACAGCACCTGCTTATCTTGCTGGGCACTCACTGGGAGAATATTCTGCTCTGGTGTGTGCTGGTGTTTTATCACTGGCTGATGCCGTGAAGCTGGTAGAAAAACGTGGTCAATATATGCAGCAGGCTGTACCTGCCGGTACCGGAGCGATGTTTGCTATTATCGGTCTGGATGATGCTGCCATTGCCAAAGCCTGTAATGAAGCGGCACAAGGTGAAGTTGTAGCTCCGGTTAACTATAACTCTCCGGGACAGGTTGTTATTGCAGGGCATAAAGCCGCCGTTGAGCGGGCAGGTGAGCTGTGTAAAGCTGCTGGTGCAAAACGGGCACTGCCTTTACCTGTTAGCGTACCTTCGCACTGTGCGCTGATGAAGCCTGCTGCAGATTCACTGGCCGCAGATTTGCAACAGCTGAATTTTGCTCCTGCGGCATTCGCTGTGGTCAATAATGTTGATGTGGCTATAGCCGCTGATGCTGCTGCAGTAAAAGATGCTCTGGTCAGACAGCTGTATAGTCCTGTCCGCTGGACTGAAACTATCGAATGGCTGGCTGCTCAAGGGGTAACTGAGGTTATTGAACTGGGTGCCGGTAAAGTATTAAGTGGCCTGATTAAGCGTATTAATAAAGAACTGGTAACCAGTTCTGTAAATGATCAGGCTTCATTACAAGCTGCATTAGCAAGCGAATAACAGGAATCTCAATGACAGCATTTATTTCATTAGAAGGCAAAATTGCCCTGGTAACTGGCGCCAGCCGTGGTATTGGCCGTGCCGTAGCAGAACAATTAGCTCAGTTGGGCGCACGTGTTGTTGGTACCGCGACCAGCGAGAAAGGCGCACAGGCAATCAGTGCATATTTAGGTGACAAAGGCTGTGGCCTGGTGTTAAATGTTGCCGATACTGCTTCTATCGAGCAATGTCTGGAACAGATTAAAAACCAGTTTGGAGATATCGACATTCTGGTTAATAATGCGGGCATTACCCGCGATAACCTGCTGATGCGGATGAAAGACGAAGAATGGTTTGATATTATACAAACCAATCTGACGTCGGTTTACCGTTTGAGCAAAGCTGTACTGCGCAGCATGATGAAAAAACGTCATGGGCGTATTATCAGTATCGGTTCAGTAGTAGGTTCTATGGGAAATGCCGGACAGACAAACTATTCGGCAGCTAAAGCCGGTGTTCTGGGCTTTACCAAATCGCTGGCGCGTGAAGTTGCGTCCAGAGGAATTACGGTAAATACTGTGGCGCCTGGTTTTATCGATACGGATATGACAAAAGAACTGTCTGATGAGCAAAAAGAAGCGATTTTCAGTCAGGTTCCGGCAAACCGTTTAGGCCAGCCAGAAGAAATTGCTGCAACTGTAGCTTTCCTGGCGTCAAACCAGGCAGCTTACATTACCGGCGAAACAATTCACGTCAACGGCGGTATGTATATGGTGTAATGGAGCAGGTTTGACCAGCATAAAAATGCCGGAAACATGGCTTGCAACAAACACCGCTTACGCATAAACTAGCGCCACACAAAATTGCACAACTTGTTGCGATTTACATGAGAAAAAGGAAGAAAAGATGAGCAACATCGAAGAACGCGTTAAGAAAATTATTGTTGAACAATTGGGCGTTAAAGAAGAAGAAGTGAAAAACGAAGCTTCTTTCGTTGACGACTTGGGTGCCGACTCATTAGATACTGTTGAGTTAGTTATGGCACTGGAAGAAGAGTTCGACACTGAGATTCCAGACGAAGAAGCAGAAAAGATTACTACGGTACAATCTGCTATCGATTACATCAAGGCTCACGCTGAGTAAGCTGAGCTCTTCAGAAACGGGTAGCACAGCTACCCGTTTTCGTTTTAGGATCCAACAAATTATTTTCCATGGCGGAGGACTTTGTGGCGAAACGTCGTGTGGTAGTAACAGGGCTGGGGATGCTGACGCCTTTAGGCAACGATACAGTATCAACCTGGCAGGGATTAACACAAGCCAAAAGTGGTATTGGGCTAGTAACTCATTTTGATACTGAAGCCTACACCACAAAATTTGCCGGTTTAGTAAAAGATTTTGATGTCGAAGGCTATTTTCCGGCAAAAGAAGCCAAAAAGATGGATTTATTCATTCAGTATGGTGTTGTTGCCGGGATTCAGGCATTCCGTGATTCAGGCCTGGAAATTACTGAACAGAATGCACCACGCATCGGTGCCGCTATCGGTTCTGGTATCGGTGGACTAGGGCTGATCGAAGAAAACCATACCAAGTTGTTGAACAGTGGCCCGAAGCGTCTTTCACCATTCTTTGTACCTTCAACCATCATAAATATGATTGCCGGGCATCTCTCTATTCAGCTTGGTTTGCAAGGCCCGAATATCAGTATTGTTACAGCTTGTACCACAGGCGTGCACAATATTGGTCAGGCTGCGCGGATGATTGCTTATGGTGATGCTGATGCAATGATTGCCGGTGGTGCAGAAAAAGCATCTACCCCTCTGGGGCTGGGCGGGTTTGGTGCAGCCAGAGCGCTTTCTACCCGTAACGATTCTCCACAACAGGCGAGCCGCCCGTGGGATAAAGACCGTGATGGTTTTGTGCTGGGGGACGGTGCTGGTGTCGTGGTACTTGAAGAGTATGAACATGCTAAAGCCCGCGGTGCAAAAATTTATGCCGAACTGGTTGGTTTTGGCATGAGTGGTGATGCTTACCACATGACATCTCCGCCAGAAAACGGCGCAGGTGCTGCACTGGCAATGACTAATGCACTGAAAGATGCCGGTATCAATCCTGAGCTGGTTGGTTATATCAACGCTCATGGTACTTCTACTCCGGCGGGTGATATTGCTGAAACTCAGGCTATCAAGTCAGTATTTGCCGGAAATCTGGACAAACTGATGGTCAGCTCATCCAAATCGATGATTGGTCACTTGCTGGGTGCTGCAGGTTCAGTGGAATCAATCATCACTGTACTGTCATTACAGCATCAGCTGGTAACACCAACCATCAACCTGGATAACCCGGACGAAGGTTGTGATCTGGACTATGTACCGCATCACGCCCGTGACGCCAAGCTGGAATACGCGCTGTGTAATTCCTTCGGTTTTGGCGGAACCAACGGCTCCATTTTGTTCAGAAAAATCTGAACCCTCTGATAAAGGCTGCTGCGGCAGCCTTTGTTTTAACAGTGTTTTCAGGCATACTGCCCCTTATTT
>CAZXTH010000377.1:2238-3546 GCA_964643585.1 uncultured Pseudoalteromonadaceae bacterium | reverse complement strand
GCCAGCAGAGCTGTTCAAATCCGTTCCTGACGGATTTGTCGCCCATCCAGGGCTCCAATGGTTAGCTTAGAGTAAGCTGACTCCTGCTTAAGTGAACGGTATTATGTATAACAGGGCTTTATTTTATTGGCTGTATCCTGACAAAAACTGCCCCAGACGGCCAAGCGCCGACTCCAGAACTTCTTTATGTGGCAAAAATACTACCCGGAAATGATCCGGTTCTGGCCAGTTAAATGCGGTGCCATGTACCAGCAACACTTTGTGCTGGCGCAGAAAGTCCAATACCAGTTGTTCGTCGTTACGGACCCTGATTTTATTAAGATCAATTCTGGGGAACAGATACATCGCCCCTTTGGGTCTGGCGCAGCTTACACCTTCAATCTGGTTTATCAATTTATGCGCAAGGTCCATTTGTTCATACAGACGGCCCCCGGGAATAATCAGCTCATTGATACTCTGATAGCCACCCAATGCTGTCTGTACCGCATGTTGACATGGAACATTTGAACACAGCCGCATTGATGCCAGCATGTTCAGCCCTTCAATGTAAGGGGTTGCAAGATGTTTAGCTCCGGACAGTAATATCCAGCCTACCCGGAATCCGGCAATACGGTAATTTTTGGATAAACCGCCAAATGTCAGAATTAGCAGATCATCGGCCAGCGATGCGGTGCAAATATGTTTTGCACCTTCATAGAGAATTTTGTCGTAAATTTCGTCACTGAGAACAACCAACTGATGCTCGCGTGCAATCTGCAACATTCCTTCAAGCAAGGTTTTGTCATACACAGCACCGGTTGGATTGTTTGGGTTGATCAGAACCAGAGCACGGGTTCTGCTGGTTATTTTTTTACGGATATCATCCAGATCAGGATACCAGTCCTGTTGTTCGTCACAGCGGTAATGTACGGCTTTACCACCCGCCAGATTAATAGCTGCTGTCCACAATGGATAATCAGGCGAGGGAACCAGTACTTCATCGCCGTTATTCAGCAGAGCCTGCAATGACATCATAATCAGCTCTGACACGCCATTGCCGATATAGACATCATCAGCATCAGCCGTTTTAATTCCCTGTTGCTGGTAGTACTGTGCAACAGCGACCCGTGCCGGGTAAATACCTTGCGAGTCTGAATATCCCTGGGCATTGGGCAGGTTATGAATAACGTGCTTGAGTATTTCATCCGGCGCTTCAAAGCCAAAGGGGGCAGGGTTACCGATATTCAGTTTTAAAATGCGGTGGCCTTCATCTTCCATTCGCCGGGCTTCACGCGCAACCGGGCCCCGGATGTCATAACATACCCCATC
>CAZXTH010000377.1:0-2228 GCA_964643585.1 uncultured Pseudoalteromonadaceae bacterium | reverse complement strand
CCCCATCTAACTTGCTGGAACGCTCAATCATTTTCATAGCACTACCCTGAAATCTCCTGCTGATAAATATCCATCCGGACTGCTGTACGCCAGCCATCTTTTGTTGCATACCTGCCGTGTTTTTGCAATTAGCAGAAGGTCAATTTGATAAAAATATTTTTGAATTTAATGTTTTTTGTCGTATCTGAGGAGGGTTAGAGGTAAAATGCACGCGGTTTTAAAATCTTGTCCTGTTGCTGAAGTCACAGGTTGTTGTTGTATGTTGCGTTTACCGCACACAGGTGATCGATGTTATCAGTAAGAAAAATAGTCATATGGGGCTTCTGGTTGGCTGTAATTGTTGCCGCCTTGAGCCCGTTTACCGAGCTAGAGCCTGTAAAACAGGTTGATTCTCTTGACGATTGGCAAATACCAAGCCGTATTACCGCTCTGGGTCAGGCCGATCAGCGTAAGGTACTTGAGCGTCTGGCGTATACTCAGCCAGCTCCCAAATATAAACCTTTACCGGATTTTAATCAGTACACTGATGTCAGCGAGAAGAAGCGGGCGTTCTTTTCTTATTTGCGGCCTTATATCAAGCGTGAAAACAGCCGGATATTGTCACTACGTGAGCAACTGCTGGAAATAAGAGATAAAAAAGAGAAGAATCTGCGGCTTAGCACCGAAGAATATGCCTTTCTGTATAGTCTGTATGACGAGTTCCGGATGGAAGTTGAAGAAACGGACATGGAGAGTTTTACAGAACTGTTGAAACGGGTTGATATTTTGCCGGAGAGCCTTGTTCTGATGCAGGCTGCAAATGAGTCTGCCTGGGGAACCAGCCGCTTTGCGGTTGAGGGATATAATTTCTTTGGTCAGTGGTGTTTCCGTGAAGGTTGCGGCTTAATACCTCAGGACAGGCTGGAAGGCGCTGTGCACGAAGTAGCCCGTTTCAGTAATCCTGGTGCCAGTATTAAAAGTTATTTTTATAATCTGAATACGTTTCATACCTACAGTGAGTTGCGGGAAATCCGCGCGGGTTTACGCTATGAGCACCGGCCGGTGCGAGGTGAAACGCTTGCTGGTGGATTGGGTTCGTATTCAGAACGGGGAGAGGATTATATTGCTGAAATCAGCGGCATGATCCGTTTTAACCGCAGGCTTATGGAAGAATAATGCGTACGCTGATATTACTAACCGGATTGCTTTTCAGTACCGTAGCAGCGGCCGATATAGTGCTGGGTTACGATGGCTTTTATAGCAGAATGAAGCGTGCTCAGCAGCCGGAGTTCAGCGATGTAACATTGGCATTTGTGCTGCACCAGCAGGGCTCTGACGAGGTTTGCCGGCCAATTCAGCTTTATTTGCAGAGTGATATCCATCATGTGTCCTTATCAATGGCAGGTAACGGAGAAATTAATCTGCCGTATGACGAAGCACTGAAAGACAGTAAACCGAAACTGGTGATTGAGCAGGCGGATAATGTGCAACCCTGTGAGCTGAAGTTTCTTATCCGCTCAAGGATGTTACTGGATAAAACAGTAACAGGACACCAGTTGCAGCATTATCAGCAGCAGTTTACAGGGTTAATTAATAAATTAGCGGGAATGAGCCGTTACTGGATGCCTGCAGTGACAGGTGTCCGTTTAGAGTTTTCCGCTGAAAGCGGGCAGCCAGTGTTGTCAGAACCTGCTCTTGAAGCATTCACCCGCTGCCAGCAGTCACATTGTGTTATTGAGCTTAAAGATTTGCCTGCACAGGCTCAATGGCAATTCAGCAGAGCACCGGTTTATCTTACGCCATTTCTGGAAAACGGGCGTTAGTCATCAGCATCCAGTCGTATATTTAGCATATTGTCAGCAGCACCTGTTTTACAGGCGCTGCTGTTTGTCTTTAATTGAGTTCTACGTACTGAACTGCACTGGCTTCTGTTGCATCCAGATCATCAGGATCCATCGCAACAGGGACCTTAGGAATACTGGCTTTATCGAAAGCGGTATCGCCATTTTCTATTGGTACGCCTGTTTTGCTGATAGCTGAGAAATCAAATAACTGTTTATCTGCCAGATGGGAAGGCACAATATTCTGCATGGCCTGAAACATAGTTTCGATACGGCCCGGGAATTTTTTATCCCAGTCTTGCAACATTTCTTTGACGACCTGACGTTGCAGACCATCCTGAGAACCGCAAAGGTTACATGGAATAATAGGGAACTGGCGTGCTGTAGAATAACGTCCGATGTCTTTTT
>CAZXTH010000376.1:0-3548 GCA_964643585.1 uncultured Pseudoalteromonadaceae bacterium | reverse complement strand
GTTCGACTACAGCGACTTCTATCCGGTCAACACCGGTGGTGGCTATGGCATCTACGGCATAAAAACCGGATAACATGGTATGTACCGGCAGGCCATCGATCAGAATAGTAGTATGTTCACCACGTAAGCCGTTTAGCATAATCCGTTTGGCACCACACATTGAGCACTCGTTGGATACTCTGATACCTGGCTCATCCTGCAAGGCTTCACTTAAGTTGACAGCATGTTTGCTCTCAATCATTGAGGCATCCAGCACTTCAGTTTTCTGGATAACATCCAGTAACCGGCCCTGCTGAGTTAAACGACCACGTACACCTGAAACATCAATGCGCTCTATTTCCTGCTCTGCGGTTGCTGCTGTTACTGTCTGGGCAGATACTGCGGCAGGAATAGTGGTCAGGGCAATAAGGATGCTGCTGGCAATTACGGATCGTCTCATTAGTTTCTCTCTTGTCTTATTTATATAGGAACAGCAGAAAACAACACACCAATTAGTAATAGTAATTATTATCAATTGGTGTGTTAGTTGTTATGTTATATCAATTAAGGATGGTATTAAAGCCATACGCGCAATTCAGGTACTGGCTTGCGGTAAAAGAACACTCTCAAGAACAACCGCTTTCATATCACTGCAATACTTCGCTGTTAAAACTGGTGTTATTTCATAACAAAAGATCCATAACTATGTCAGACAAGCATAAAACTCCTTCTTTCGATTTATCCGGCATTGAGCCACAAGCGAATTTTTCTGCTAACCCGCATTTTGAGGAAGTGCTGGCCAGCTCCATTAACCGCCGCCGCTTTATTAAAGGCAGTATCGGATTGGCTGTCGGCAGTTTTCTGGCTGGTGGGGTTGCAGCCTGCAGCCAGCCGCAAAGCAGTCGTGCCGCAGTGGCATCTGCCTCGGCAAAAGGCCTGATGGGGTTTAATGCTGTAGCGACTAACCGTTTTGATACTATCACCGTACCGCAAGGGTACAGCGCGCGGGCATTTTTACCATGGGGTACGCCATTATTACCTGATGCCCCTGCGTTTAAACATGATGCCAGTAATACTGCTGAAGACCAGCGTAAACAGATTGGATCACATCATGATGGCATGCATTTTTTCCCGATAGATGTAAAACAGCAGGGCAACAGTTCTGACGAAGGCTTGCTGGTGATGAACCATGAATACTGCGACCCGGTATTGCTGCATCCGTACCGTGATCCAATGCTGCCAAGACGTGCATCGGAAGTGCATAAAGAGCTGGCAGCACATGGTGTATCGGTTGCTCATATTAAAAAGCAGGCTGATGGCAGCTGGCAACTGGTGCAGAGCAGCCACTATAACCGGCGGATTACCGGAGACACCCCGATGGAAATTCATGGCCCGGCACGTGGGGATAACAAGCTGATTACCCGTTACAGCCCGGATGGCACTCGTACCCGGGGTACACTGAATAACTGTTCGCATGGTTTTACGCCATGGGGGACTTACCTGACCTGTGAGGAAAACTGGGCCGGGTTATTTGTGAATTATGATACCAGTTTGCCGCGTGAACACCGCCGTTACAGTGTTCGTACAGAACAGAGCATTATGTACTGGGAAACCGCAGCCAGAGAAGATGCAGAACTGGCACGTTTTAATGCCAGTAGCATGGGAGCTGGTGCGGCCGAAGATTTCCGCAACGAACCCAATAATTTTGGTTGGATTGTTGAGATCGATCCGTTCGCCCCTGACAGCACTCCGGTAAAACATACCGCACTGGGCCGTTTTGCCCACGAAGGTATTATTTTCGGCAAAGTAGAAGCCGGTAAGCCGCTGGTTGCTTATTCCGGTGATGATTCCCGTTTTGAATATATCTATAAATATGTGTCGGCAGAGATGTATGACCCGGCTACAGCCGGTAGCCACCTGCTGGATAAAGGAACCTTATATGCTGCCCGTTTTAATGATGATGGCAGCGGTGAGTGGCTGCCATTGGAGATGAATAACGCAGCACTGATGGCAGCCGCTGCTGCAGAAGGCGTGGTATTTGAAAGCCAGGCTGATATTTTGCTGAATACCCGGTTGGCGGCCGATCTTGTCGGCGCTACCAAAATGGATCGCCCGGAATGGGGCGCTGTGCACCCACAAAGCGGTGAAGTGTATTTTACGCTGACTAATAACAGCCAGCGCCATTCTTCAACGGTAAATAAAGCCAATCCCAGAGCACAGAATGTGAATGGGCATATTATCCGCTGGCGTGAACAACAGAATCAGCAACAGTTTAACTGGGATATTTTCCTGTTAGCCGGTGATGTTTATACGGCAACACCACAGCACAACGTACTGCTGAATGAAGACAATCATCATGCATCACCTGATGGCTTATGGTTTGATCCGAACGGCCTGTTGTGGATCCAGACCGATATGAGCGGCTCGCAGCAAAAGGATGGCCCTTTCGGCAATAATCAGATGCTGGTCGCTGATGTGACAACACACCAGATTAAGCGTTTTCTGGTAGGGCCTGTTGGTTGTGAAGTTACCGGAGTAGTGATGACGCCGGATTGCAAAACGATGTTTGTTAATATTCAGCATCCGGGCGAAGGTTCCAGTGCGTTTAGTTTTTCCAGTACCTGGCCGGATCGCGGCACGCGGCGGCCTCGCTCTTCTACCGTGATAATTACCCGTGATGATGGTGGTATTATCGGCGGGTAATCTTTCTGTCATATTGCTATGCAACAATCGGGCTATCGCATCAGTATGCATAGCCCGAATTAATACGCCTGAAAAGCGCTTTGTTCAATTATCTTCAGTAAGACAAATACACCTTTCCTGCCTATAACACGAAAGCATTACTCTGTGGGCTGAGACAGAATGGCGTCGAGCAGGCCGGGGAAACGCTGTTGCATTTCGCTGTGACGCAGACGGTTAATGTGCGTGGTGCCGCTGTTGGTGGTATGCAACAAGCCCGAATCACGTAACACACGGAAATGATGCGACACGCTGGATTTTGGGCGACCGCCGTCAAGTTCACTGCACGTTGCTTCTCCCTGTCTGGCCAGATGGCGGACGATTTCCATGCGTAAGGGATCGCTCAAGGCGTACAGGACGCGCTCAAGAGAAAATTCAGCGGGTGTAGGATGTTTAAAAGGTCTCATTGCTGAATTATAGCGGCAGGGTTGTTTAAAATCCATTATTCGAATAATATCGAAATATCGAACTAAACAGATAAGGTAGAAAATTATGTCCGCACTGTTTCAACCCTTCAAACTGAAAGACATTACGTTACGCAATCGTATTGCTGTTCCTCCTATGTGTACCTATTCCGCCCATGATGGGCTGATTAACGACTGGCATCAGGTGCATTATGCTTCGCTGGCACGTGGTGGTGCCGGGTTGGTTATCGTGGAAGCAACGGCTGTTGCGCCAGAAGGTCGTATTTCTCCGCGCTGTGCCGGAATTTGGAACGATGAGCAGGCGCAGGCGTTTGCTCAGGTGGCCAAATCCATTAAGGCCGCAGGTGCTGTACCGGGCATCCAGATTGCACACGCTGGTCGCAAAGCCAGTGCGAATATTCCCTG
>CAZXTH010000375.1:0-3563 GCA_964643585.1 uncultured Pseudoalteromonadaceae bacterium | reverse complement strand
AACCCGAACGTCTGCGCCGCGTTCTTTAAGACGCCTGATCAGGTCTGCACTTTTATAGGCAGCGATACCGCCGCTGATACCAAGAAGAATCCGTTTGGCTGCTAGAGTCTGCTGCATTTGTCAGATACCGGAGCAGGATAAAGTTAGGCATAAGATAACATGTAATTGAAAAATCAGCATCATTCAGGGAGTATTCAGATGAGTATCAAGCTTTGGCCTGATAGTGAGCGGCCACGCGAAAAGCTACTGAAAATGGGGCCTCCAGCACTTTCTGATGCTGAATTGCTTGCCATTTTTTTACGTACGGGTGTACCGGGTACCGATGCGGTCAGTTTGTCCCGCAAGTTGTTAAAGCAGTTTGGATCTTTGCATCATTTGCTAAGTGCTAATCAGCAGGAGTTTTGTCAGGGGCAGGGGCTTGGTCAGGCAAAGTATGTGCAATTGCAGGCTGTACTGGAACTAAGCCGGCGTTATCTGGAGCATACACTAAAGCGGGATGCGGTATTCAGTGCTCCGGAGCAGGTCAGGCATTATTTATTACAAAGCCTGAGACATGAAAAGCGGGAAGTTTTTATGCTGTTATATCTGGATAATCAGCATCGTTTATTAAAAGCGGAACCATTATTTTCCGGTACTATAGATGCGTCACCGGTTTATCCCCGTATTGTAGTTCAACGCGCTTTAGCGCATAATGCCGCAGCCGTTATTCTGGCTCATAATCACCCCTCTGGGGTGGCCGAACCGAGCCGTGCTGACAGGGCGATAACGGAGCGTCTTTGCCAGGCTATGTCCCTGGTTGATATCAAGGTTCTGGATCATTTTGTTATAGGTGGTAACGAAGTGATCTCCTTTGCAGAGCGCGGCTGGCTATAAGAGTGCGGCCACACCAGTCGGAGGACAATAACCTCTGAACGGAATTTGCTTGAATTTATACTCTCTTTCGTGTATAAATTGCGCCCTCTTTCTTTGTGCCCCTTCCTTGGCCAGAAGGGTGACAGTAAGCTCGAGCTGAAGTAATTTTGGAGAAATATTGACATGTCTAGAGTATGCCAAGTAACTGGCAAAGGTCCGATGGTTGGTAACCGTCGTTCGCACGCCAACAATGCGACCAAACGTCGTTTCCTGCCAAACCTGCAAACTCACCGTTTCTGGGTTGAAAGCGAAAACCGTTTTGTAACTTTACGCACATCTACCCGTGGTATGCGTATTATTGATAAGAAAGGTATCGACGCGGTTCTGGCCGATGTTCGTGCCAAAGGTTTCAGTGTGTAAGGAAAACTAAGAATGCGCGATAAGATTCGTTTAGTGTCTTCTGCTGGTACAGGCTTTTTCTACACAACAACCAAGAACAAGCGTACCATGCCAGAAAAAATGGAAATTAAAAAGTTCGATCCAAAAGTGCGTAAGCATGTGATTTTCAAAGAAGCGAAAATCAAGTAATCGAATGAAAAAACCCGGCATCGCCGGGTTTTTGCTTTTCAGAGAGTTGCTGACTATTATGCTGCAAGCTGTTACTGCTCTCAGGTAAAATTATGCTAAAGCTCTCCCGCCGTAGCTGGAACAATGTGCTGATTTTTGTCGTACTGATACTGATGTTTGTGTTGTACGATATTCCGCAGCGTTTAACTGAATCACGCCATCAGGCTGAAGCACGCTTAGTTCCGGAAAACAGTGAATTACTAATGGTCGCTTTTGCCAGGCAGCGCCTGGTAAAAGCGGGTAGTCAGTGGCAGTTGCAACCGACCAGCTTGCTAAATAGTATTGATGCCAACCAACTGGCATTAGCCTGGCAACATACCCGTCTGGTTGAAGCTGAAGCTAATGCACAAAGCCGTGTACCAGTAGCTCAGGCCAGTTTGCAACTGGCTGGAGCCCGTGAACCGGTTTTATGGCTGTTGTATCCTCATGAGAGCGGGTTCTATTTGCTGCAGCGGGCTGGAGCTCCTGACTTTTACCGGCTGGATAGTTCCCAGGCTGCGTTATTGTTTCCTGAAGCAGGCATTGCGACTGAGCAGGTTCCTGATCTTCCCTGATAATCTTCCTATGAGTGAATTATGCCGGAATTACCTGAAGTTGAAGTATCCAGAATGGGCATAAGCCCGCATATTGAGAACCAGCAACTTGAGCGTGTTATTGTGCGCCAGCGCCAACTACGGTGGCCTGTGCCAGATGAAGTATTGCAGTTACAGCAGCATCTTGTGACGAGTGTCACTCGGCGTGCTAAGTATCTGCTAATCAATCTGCCGCATGGCAGCATCATTTTGCATCTGGGAATGTCTGGTCATCTTAAGGTTGTGCCGTCAGTACTTGCTGCCGGAAAGCATGACCATGTTGATTTTGTGTTTGGTTCCGGCCAGGTATTACGGTTGAACGACACCCGGCGCTTTGGTGCGGTACTGTGGCAACCGGCAGGAACAGTGCACGACGCTCTGAGCCATCTGGGGCCAGAGCCGCTGAGTGAAGACTTTACTGCTATTCAACTGGCAGCCGCTTGTGCTAAACGGAGTGCCGCAATCAAGCTGGTGCTGATGGATAATAAGGTTGTGGTGGGAGTTGGTAATATTTATGCCAATGAAGCTTTATTTAAATCAGGCATTCTGCCAACAAGACCTGCCAAAAGTTTATCAGTAGCAGAGTGCGAAGCTTTGACAGAAGAAGTGAAGCTGACTCTGGCAGATGCTATCAGGCAAGGTGGAACAACGCTGCGTGATTTTAGTCAGGCCGATGGTAAGCCTGGTTATTTTGCGCAGAAGCTGCTGGTGTACGGACGTGGTGGTTTACCTTGTCTGACATGCGGTACTACGTTGTCTGAAATCCGGTTAGGCCAGCGTAGCACTGTGTATTGTGAGCATTGCCAGCATTAGGGGGCTTTATTTTCTGGGCCTGTATCAGAAATGATGCTTGGCTGTTACCCGGAACTGCAGAGTGTCTAGTTGCTCATTATTGCTGAGCGGGTGAGCCATATCGAGATGTATCATGGTGCCCCGGCTGGAGTGGGTGGATAGCAGGCGAATACCCGCTCCGATACCGAACAGAATTTTATCATCGTTTTCGCCTGTGAATTTCTGTTCAGCTCCCCAGCTGCGGCCAGCATCTGTGAAACCGGCAAAAGCGACATCAAGCAGTTGCAGAATAGACCAATCAGTGTAGTAGCGATATTCTGCTGTTGCTACAACCCGGCTGTCACCGCGCTGGTAATATAATGGGTAGGCCCTTAATCCTGTATCTCCTCCCAGATAGAGTGCTTCATCCTGAAACAGGTTGTTCCCCAGTTCTGCATCAATAATACCAACCAGACTGCTGTAATGATTCAGTTGCCGTACCAGCTGGAGGTGAGTGCTGAATATCCGACGGTGGCGATCATCCAGCCAGAGCCCCTGAAATGCAGATTCCGTCAGTAACCACAGGTTATGCTCCAGCTGCCAGACTTTTTGCAACCGGGCTTTAAATAACCAGCCTGTTTGATCGGCACCTAACCAGGGTTGAAGATAACCCAACCTGATGCTGGCCTGCCAGCCAAGGTTAATATCTTCAGTACGGTTAAACTGATTAATATTGAATAG
>CAZXTH010000374.1:2639-3584 GCA_964643585.1 uncultured Pseudoalteromonadaceae bacterium | reverse complement strand
TGTGCCTATTTTACAAAAGCAGTTTCCGGAAATTACCGATTTCTATCTGCCACCAGAAGGCTGTTCTTACCGGCTTGCAGTGGTCACGATGAAGAAACAATACCCTGGCCACGCCAAACGGGTGATGATGGGGGTATGGTCTTTCCTGCGTCAGTTTATGTATACCAAATTTGTGATTGTCTGCGACGATGATGTAAACGCCCGTGACTGGAAAGACGTGATCTGGGCCATTACCACCCGAATGGACCCGGCCCGCGACACCACACTAGTGGAAAATACCCCGATTGATTACCTGGATTTCGCTTCACCCGTTTCAGGTTTAGGTTCAAAAATGGGGATGGATGCAACAAATAAATGGCCGGGCGAAACCACTCGCGAATGGGGAGAACCTATTGTAATGGACCCGGCAGTAAAACAACGGATTGATACAATCTGGAATGACCTTGGCATTGAATTACCGGATACCTCCGCATGACAAAAGTAAGCTGTTCCATTACCCGGATAGAAGCACTGACGCCCTTCGTCAGTAAAATTGTACTTGCTCCGCAATCACCCGCCTCATTTCAGCCAGGCCAGTATTTACAGCTTTGGCTTAATGAGCAGGATAAACGCGCTTTTTCCATCGCCAGCACCCCATCTGCCAGCGAACTGGAATTACATATCGGGGCAGGCACTGCAGATCAGTATGCCAGTCAGGCCATACAACATTTGCAGCAAATGTATCAGTTACAGCAACCTGTAACAGCCGAAATTGGCCTGGGGCACTCACAATGGCAACCACAGCATAACCGCCCGGTCATTCTGCTGGCCGGTGGCACCGGATTTTCCTATGTGCACAGTATTGCCCGCGCTATCAGCGAACAACACGTTAACCAGCCGGTGTTTTTATACTGGGGTGTACGTCAGGCAGATGCACTGTACTACCTGACACAAATGCAGCAATGG
>CAZXTH010000374.1:0-2629 GCA_964643585.1 uncultured Pseudoalteromonadaceae bacterium | reverse complement strand
GTTTTATTCCGGTAGTACAACAACCATCAGCAGACTGGCAAGGGCGTACCGGGCTGGTACATCAGGCGGTACTGGACGATTTTGTTTCACTGGACGCCTACGATATTTATATCGCCGGGCCATTTCCAATGGTTGGGGTGGTGCGGGATGCATTTCTGCAGCAAGGCGCTCACCGCGATCAGATGTATGCAGATGCTTTTGCCTATATCTGATTCAAACGGGTTACAGTATGTGCTGTAACCCGTTCTCTGCATCTGTTTCATTTCATCACAGCATTATCCCAGCTTAAAACCATTCACCAGCGCTTCCAGCCGGTTAGCAAGTTGCACCAAATCATCGCTCACCTGACTCGACTTAGTAGCATCTGACGATGTACGTTCAGCCAGAGAAGCAATCTGCACAACTTGTTCATTCACCCGGCCAGAAACCTCTTGCTGTTCTTTTGCGGCACTGGCCATCTGAATATTCAAATCATGGATCTGATTCACAGCATCAGCAATAGTGTTCAGCGCATCGGCGACTTTTTCTACATCTGATACGCTATCAGATGCATTGCCTTGTGCTGTTTTCATCATATTGACCGCACCATCTGCTTCCCGCTGTAAATGCTGAATAGTACGCTGTACATCTTTAGTAGCTTCATAAGTGCGGTTTGCCAGCGATCGTACTTCATCGGCCACTACAGCAAATCCCCGTCCGCTTTCACCGGCTCTGGCAGCTTCAATTGCAGCATTAAGTGCCAGCAAATTCGTCTGCTCTGCAATAGCGGTAATAATATCCAGTACTTTTCCCACTTCATTGCTGTACTTATCCAGGTCCTGTATCACTTGTGAAGCACTTTGCAGTTGCTGTGTCAGTTGATAAATACCCTGAATACTGGCATCGGTCAGTGAACGACCAAATTTGCTCTGATTTTCTGCATCAATTGATGCCTGCAGCGTATGCTCTGCATGTTCACGTGTTACTCTGGCACTGGCCTGCATTTCTTCCATGGCACACGCCATCTGGTCTGTTTCCTGATACTGCATGTTTACAGCAGTCACTGTTTCATCCGCTACTGATGCAATAGTATCCGCAGAACCTTTCAGAGTACGGGTAGTGGCGGCAACCTGGCGCAAGCTGTTACCAAAGCGCTCTTGCATAGCATTAAAGGCTGTAGCAACACCGCCTATTTCATCATTGGCATGCACTTTCGTACGGACCGTCAGATCAGAATGGCTTTCAACCTGTTTCATCGACGCCCGCAACTGGGATAATGGCGACAGGATAACCCGGTAAAATACCAGCGACAGTAAGGCAAGCCCGGCAATAAATAATACTGCCTGTACGCCGCCCAGAGTCAGTAAGTTAAGGTTTATGCGTTTATCCAGCTCAGCCAATGAATAGCTAAAACGAATGGCCCCAAGTAACTCACCTCCCTGCCCCAAATGACAGTTAGTACAGTTTGTACCCCGGAAATTGGTTTCATTGACAACAGGTCGTAACACGGTCAGCACACGGCCACCAGCACTATCACGGATATCGTAAACAGCCTTTCCCTGCAAAGCCTGCTGGTCCAGACTGTCCGGCAGGTATTTTTCTTCCTGCCCAGGCCCATATAAATTAGTAAGATGCTCAGCCCGCAATACCCGGGCTTCAAGCACACCGGGGTGGCTCAGTACCTTTTCCCGATGTACTTCTTTAAATTGTGCCAGCGTACCGGTAAGCATCATGATATTCAGCGTATCAAGATAAGAATCTGCCATTTCGCGCACATTCTGCAATACCGTTTCTTCAACCATTGCCCGTTCACTGCGTACAGTAAACAACATAGAAACAACCATTACAGCCAGTAGCACAATTAACAGCACTACATTAATTTTTGTCCGTATTGATCGGTTCACCAGCCACGTCGCCAAAATGTATCTCCCCGGTACGGCTTTTATAACCCGGCATAACATTTCAACCTGCAATAAAACAGCAAACTGTCTTCAGAGGTTGTTACAATGGGTATATCAGAGCATTCAGTTAATCCTGCCACTACATCATATTTCTTAAGGCTGGATTATGTGCTAAATCAATATACTGGCATTTATATTGTCAGCAGGCCAAACAGAGAAAAGGTGTTCGTTATGCATAAAACCGTCATTAAAGTCCGGGGATATCACCTTGATTTATACCAGCATGTAAATAACGCCCGTTATCTGGAGTTTCTGGAGGAAGCTCGCTGGAATTATCTGGAAGACAGTGGCGATTTAGCCTATTTTGCGCAGCATAAGCTGGCCTGGATTATTGCTAACATCAATATTAACTATCGTGATGCTGCCAAAATGGGAGATACGCTGGAAATCAGCACCTGTTTTAGCAAAATCGGCAGCAAAAGTGCAGTAGTAAAACAGGTGATTACTTATCAGGGCAGCGAAAAAGTTGTGGCCGATGCTGATATTACTATCGTCTGTCTGGACATCCGCACCGGTAAACCACTGCCTATCGAAGGTGAGTTACGTCAGCGCCTTGAACAACAATAAAACCAAGATGATGTGCTAATGCCTGTCAGTTAAGCAGGAATCAGCTTACTTAAAGCTAACCATTGAACGTAAATGAGCCTACATGGAAGTATTTACGGCGTGTTAGCGTAAGTAAGGTGATG
>CAZXTH010000373.1:2275-3618 GCA_964643585.1 uncultured Pseudoalteromonadaceae bacterium | reverse complement strand
GGTAGTGGGCACGGCCGCGGCGGTCTGTACTTTTGTATTGTTTTATCTGATGACAGTGTTTGCGCTGAGCTGGGCAACCAAAGAGCTTGGGTATAACCGCGAGCATTTTCTTATTCTGCAACTGATTGCGACACTATTTTTTGCGCTGTTTATTCCTGTTTCAGCACTATGTGCCGAAAAATACGGGCGACGCAAAACATCAATCTGGGTTTGTGTTGCGGTGGTTATTTTTGGGTTGGTTATGGAGCCGCTATTCAGTGCTGGTAACAGCTGGATGGTATTGTTCTTTTTATGTCTGGGATTAAGCCTGATGGGAATGACCTATGGCCCGATAGGAACGGTATTGTCAGAGCTGTTTCCTACCTCGGTGCGTTATACCGGTTCAGCTTTAACGTTCAATATTGGTGGTATTCTGGGGGCGTCATTAGCTCCTTATATTGCAACGACGCTGGCCTACCGCTACAGCCTTTCAGCCGTAGGCTATTATCTTGCAGCGGCATCCTGCCTGTCTTTGATCGCATTTCTGCTGACCAGAGAAACCAAACAGGATGATGTAAATAACCAGATTTAAATATGGAAACAGCCAGACATGATTTTTCTTGTCTGGCTGTCTATCTATGAAAAAGCTATCAGTCTATACCAATAAACCCACCGGTCTGGTGAGCCCATAATTGGGCGTAGATACCACCGGCGGCCACGAGTTCGGCATGTGTTCCCTGTTCTGCTATCTGCCCTTGATCCAGCACAATCAAGCGATCCATCTGAGCGATAGTAGATAAACGGTGAGCAATGGCAATTACTGTTTTACCTTCCATCAGTGCATCCAGGCTGGCCTGAATTGCCGCTTCTACTTCAGAATCCAGTGCTGATGTTGCTTCGTCCAGAATCAGAATCGGGGCATTTTTCAGTAAAACCCTGGCAATCGCAATCCGCTGGCGTTGTCCGCCGGATAATTTCACGCCTCGTTCACCAACCTGGGCATCATAACCGGTATTACCTTTAGGATCGGTCAGCTGAGCAATAAACTCACTGGCTTCTGCCTGTTCTGCCGCCAGCTGCAATTCAGCTTCTGACGCATCCGGTTTACCATACACAATATTATCGCGCACGGAGCGGTGTAGCAGGGAAGTATCCTGGGTAACCATGGCGATATGTTTGCGCAGGCTTTCCTGTGTAACCTGGGAAATATCCTGCCCGTCAATTAAGATTTTGCCTGATTCAACATCGTAGAAACGCAGTAACAAATTAACCAGTGTCGATTTACCTGCTCCAGAGCGGCCAACCAACCCGACTTTTTCACCGGGTCGAATGTTCAGATCCAGCTTTTTCAACACCGGAGCCTT
>CAZXTH010000373.1:0-2265 GCA_964643585.1 uncultured Pseudoalteromonadaceae bacterium | reverse complement strand
TATCCTGTATTTCTGCAGGCTGTGACAAGCTGGTAATGCCATCGGCTACTGTACCGATATTTTCAAACAGGGAACTGACTTCCCACATAATCCATTGCGACATACCATTAAGCCGCAATGCCAGACTAACCGCAATGGCAATAGCGCCAACACTGACTGCGCTCGCGCTCCACAGCCACAGGCCAAGTGCAGCGACAGAAAATACCAGCAGGTAATTTGTTCCCTGAACGCAAACATTCAGCCAGGTTACCAGCCGCATTTGCTGGTAAACCGGTTTCAGAAAGACTTCCATGCTTTCTTTGGCATAGTCTTCTTCGCGACGGGTATGCGAAAACAGTTTGATGGTGGTGATATTGGTGTAGCTGTCTACGATACGGCCTGTCATTTCTGAGCGGGCATCTGCTTGTTCGGTTGAAACTTTTTTCAACCGTGGCACAAAGTAAAGTTGAATACCGATATAGCAGGCTAGCCACACCAGCATCGGAATAACCAGCAGAACATCGGCATCAGCCACAAAAAACAGCATTGAACCGAAATACACCAGAATATAAACCATCACATCCAGCAGCTTCATTACCGTTTCACGGATTGCCAGAGAAGTCTGCATTACTTTGGTTGCTATCCGGCCGGCAAAGTCGTTCTGGTAAAAGCTGATGCTTTGCCGCAACAGGTAACGGTGGGCCAGCCAGCGAATGGCCATAGGGTAGTTACCCAGCAGGGCCTGATGCACTAATGCTGAATGCAGAAACACCATTAAGGGCAATAAAATAACGGTAATGACAGCCATCCAGATTAGACGGCTGCGTTCTTCGGAAAAGAAAGTTTCGGGATTTTTTTCAACCAGCCAGTCTACCAGTTGCCCCAGAAAGCTAAAAAGCGATACTTCCAGCACCGCCAGTAAAGCGGTGCATAGCGACATGAACAACAGCGGCCATCCCATGCCTTTGGTGTAGTGACGACAGAATGCAAAAATGCCTGTCGGAGGCTGGACAGGCTCTTCGGCCGGAAAAGGTCTGGTTAGCCGTTCAAAAAAACCAAGCATGCAGAAATATCCTGAAATGAGAACAAGAAAGAAAAGGAGCGCCAGTGTACCAGAAAACGAAAATACTTTTGTCAAAAGTCACAGCCAGGAAAGCGCTGGCGGGTAATTATGTATGAGGTGGTTACGCGTTTATGGTTTATTTCAGCACAACTGCTGTTTTATCTTGAATTCGCTGGCCAGAGTCCCCATTTCCGGCTTTATGCACGCTATATTTTAAATTTTCATATAAAGCTGAGTTGTCTTCATGAGCCTGAAACTTGTTGCTTCAACCATTTTACCTACGCCTTTTGCTGAATTCCGCTTACATGGTTTTGAAGATGAAAATGGCAAAGAACATGTTGCCCTGACGCTGGGTGATATCACCACTGATGAACCTGTTTTGGCGCGGGTTCATTCAGAATGCCTGACCGGTGATGCATTGTTTAGCTTGCGTTGTGACTGTGGCCCACCGCTGGAGGCAGCCATGCAGAAAATCGCTTCTGTTGGCCGTGGCATTATTCTTTATTTGCGCCAGGAAGGGCGTGGCATTGGGCTTATCAATAAAATCCGCGCTTATGCTGAGCAGGATAAAGGGCTGGATACGGTCGAAGCAAACGAGATTCTGGGGTTCAAACCTGACCAGCGTGACTATGGTATCGCTGTGGAAATGCTGCAGCTACTGAATATCAGTGAAATCCGGCTGCTAACCAATAACCCCCGTAAACTGAAAGCATTAACTGATGCCGGTGTAAAAATTACCGAGCGTGTGCAGCACCGGGTAAAAACGACAGCACACAGCCACCGTTATCTAGCGACCAAAGCGGCAAAACTCGGCCATTTGCCATAACAGTAGCTAAGGCTGCTGCAGGCAACAATAGTGGCATGAGTTCACCGCAAATGCGCTTAAATCCTTGTCAGACTTAAGCTATACTGCGGCTACTTTTATGTCGTTGTCTGCAGAATATGATCCCTAAGTTAGCCCCGGAAACGTCTCTCGACCCTAGTATTGTCGCTTTTGGCAAAGCACTGCGTGCCGCTGGTTTTAATGGTGATATTGAAACCAGCTATGGCAGCCGGCTTGCTGTTGCTACTGATAACAGTGTTTATCAGGCCTTGCCTCAGGCTGTGATTTTGCCGAAAGATCAGGATGACCTGGTACTGATTACGTCGATGTCCCAAACTTCCCGTTTCCGGCATATTAAATTCAGCCCGCGTGGTGGTGGGACAGGGACTAATGGGCAGGC